>JBKPNP010000317.1:0-2704 GCA_046732775.1 Acidobacteriota bacterium | reverse complement strand
GTCGCCGCTCAACCGAGATGATTCTTGCTTATCGCAGTCGACCCACGAGAGTTGTGCTCGGTGTAACCCTCCCTAACGGTCGGGCTACTGCCCCGTGCTGCGTCGCCTCCTGCGGCTCAGAGAACTGAATCACCGCACCGTTACCAGCGGCAGCTCGATGTAGCTCTGCAGTTTGCTATCGCCCGGCTTGTGATAGATCCGCTGGTTCGCCTTACGGTAATCGCCGGGTTTGGCCCAGAAAATATTAGGCACAAAGGTTTGTGGATTCCGATCGTAAAGCGGGAACCAGCTTGACTGCACCTGAACCATAATGCGATGACCGGGCAAGAACACGTGGTTCGCGGTTGGCAGTGCGAAACGATAAAGCAATGGGACATTCGCAGCGATTGGTTTGGCCGTCGCAAAACTCTCTCGATAGCGACCACGCAAAATGTCGCCCGAGATCATCAGCTGATAACCGCCCATGTTTGGCTGGCCCGCAACTTCATCCGGATAAAGATCGATCACCTTCACGACCCAGTCAGAGTCAGTCCCACTCGTGGACGCAATCAGGTTCGCGATGGGTTCGCCGCTAATCTTGACCGGAGCAGTTAAGTTATCAGAAACGAACACGGCCACGTCCGGACGTCCCGACGCTTCACGTTGATCGTCGACCAGCCAACGAGACCAGCTCGTGCCGTCGATCGGTCGCGCGCGATACGGCACCGGCTTCGATGGATCCGAGACGTACTCCTGGTACGCTTCGTCACCTGACTTCGCTGCCTCAAAACTGAGAGCCGAGTTCGCGCGCAAATACAGCGGCGTAGGACGGACTGTACAACCCTTTGCACAACCTGACGGCCAGGACGGGAGTCGAAGCCATTTATTTGTGCCCGTCTCAAACGCCATCACTGGAGCGATATCGGCCTTCGGAGCGTCTTTTAAATAGTGATCGAGGAAAGGCCTCAAGATTTCCTGGCGAAACGTAAGCGCAGTGTCGCTGCTGAACTTAATGGCGCCGAGCGCGCTGCCCTCGCGAATCTCCTGGCCGTGATGCCACGGCCCCATCACGAGAAACACTTTGTCGTTGTTCGTATCCTTCGGTTCGATCGCTTTGTATACCGCGATGTCGCCGTAGATGTCTTCCTGATCCCAAAGACTGTGAACCAGCATCACCGGCACTTTCAACGGTTGCGCCGCCAGAATTTTGTCGACCGCCTGTTCCTGCCAGAACGCGTCGTAGCTGGGATGCTCGAGCAGCTTGCGCCAGAACCCGACCTGCTCGAGGCCGCGCCGGCGCCCGAGTTCACCGGCTGAACCCGCTTCCATAAACATGTCGTAATCGTCGAAGTTGCTCGTCCACCACTTCACGTCGTTCTCCCGCGTCGCTTCCTGGTCATAGATGTAACTCATGCCCTGCTGACGGAAAGCGCCATTGTGAAACCAGTCGTCGCCGCGCCAGCCGTCTACCATCGGATTCATCGGCACGGACACTTTCAAGGCCGGGTGGGGATTGACGAGCGCCATCAAGGGCAGGAAACCGTCATAGGAAATGCCAAGGATGCCAACCTTGCCGTTGGTTTCGCGAATGTTTTTAACGAGCCAGTCAATCGTGTCGTAGGTGTCAGTTGCATGATCGACGTTCGTCGGATTCTGCGGACCGTGAAGCGGGCGGTTCATTACATAATCGCCTTCTGAGCCGTACTTGCCGCGGATGTCCTGCACGACGCGAATGTAACCACCCTCGACAATGACGTCCGTGGCGTTGTCGTAACCGTAAAGACTCGATCCCAGATGCGAGCTTTGTGTATGCGTCGTCAGTTCCGTGGCGTTATAGGGCGTTCGCGTTAACAGGATCGGCGCGTTCGCTGCGCCTTTAGGAATCAGGATGACGGTGTGCAGTTTTACGCCGTCGCGCATGGGAATCATCACTTCGCGACGCGTGTAGTCGAACCCGTAGTTTGTCGGTTCGATTTTTTGCGGCGTTTCGTTGGGCAAGGTTTGCGCGCCGGCAGGCACAGTGAAAAAGAGCGCCGCAGTGACAATGGCTTTCGACAACCTGAAGAGTCTTCGCATCATGAGTTAAATTTTCCTCCCTGAATGTCCCACACTATATTTATGACGACTCGCAATTTATTCGCTCGTGACGAGCAACTGTTCGAGGGCAACTCGAATGGCGGACGGCATCGGCGTCGGCCGTTGCGTCGCGCGTTCGACGAACACGTGAACAAAATAGCCGGCCGCGGCAGCGGCCATCTCGTCTTGTTTAAAAATTGCCAGTTCGTAACGAACGCTGGAATTGCCGAGCTTACCCACGCGCAGACCCACGTCAATCGCACCCGGGAATGAGATCGGCCGAAGATACTGGCATTGCGACTCAACCGTGAACGCGATTACCGCGCTGTTCGCGATGTCCAGTCCGCCTTCCGCTATCAGGTATTGATTGATAGCGGTGTCGAAGAAGCCGTAATAGAGCGCGTTGTTGACGTGGCCATAGACGTCGTTATCCATCCAACGCAGCTGCAGTGTCGTAAAGCGCGGATATTCGTCACGAGTGATTTGTGGCTTGTCCGCCATAATTCGGGAGCGGCTTTGGGACCGCGGGCTACTTGTGTTCGACAAGCTTTAGCTTGTCGCGCCGAACGACAAACTAAAGTTCATCGGACAATTGCGGGCGGGACGCCCGCGCTCCGTTAAAAGCTGATAATTTGTCTCACCGCAGTTC
>JBKPNP010000316.1:0-3426 GCA_046732775.1 Acidobacteriota bacterium | reverse complement strand
GCACATTTGCCGCGCCGCCGAGGTGAACGGACTCACGCCGAATATCCACGACCGGTACCGGCGCTTCCGGCGAGATGCGTGTGACGTCGCCCCAGACAAATTCGTCGAGCATCACGTCGCCGAGCACAACAATCTTTCGGTCGCGCATGGCCGCGACCAATTCCTGCGCGCGTTGTTTAGCTAAGTTTGCCAATAGTTTTGGTGTATTCGTAACGCAAACTGTTAGTTTGCGGTTTATCGTCCGACGAACTTTAGTTTGTCGCGCCGGACGACAAGCTGAAGCTGTCGGACATAAGAAACTAACAGTTTGCGTTATGCGAACCGCTAGCGGCTGCCGCTTGCTCGTAAGACTCTTTCAATTGCCGCATTCACACGTTCGACGGGCACTCGCTTAATGCATTCAGGTTCGTCAAACTTTTCGCAGAAATAACCGTGGCAGGGCTGGCAATCCATCTCCTCAATCACAACTTCCGCTGCCCCCTCGCTTGATACCCACGGCCGCCAGTGCGCCGTATTCGACGAACCGAAGATGACGACCGATGGCGCACGCACGGCAGCGGCGATGTGAGCAATACCGCTGTCGTTGCCGACAAACAATCTGGCACGAGCAAGCAGCGCTGTTATTTCCGGCAAAGTCAGATCGGTAAACGCGCTCAACTGCTGGTTCGCGTGACTGCTCAGCTCGTCTATGATCGAACTTTCCTTCGGCGTAGTGATCACCACCACCGGCAACCCCTGACTCGCAAGTCCTGCCGCAACTTCTCCGTAATTAGCAGCTGCCCATTGTTTCGTGGCGAAAGCAGCCGCCGGATGAATGACGACGAAGTCTTTAGCAATCAGACTCGACGCTTGTAAACGTGAAGCGATACTCGACGACGCCGCGGCCGTGACAGACAGTTCGGTCGACGGCCGATCGCTTACCGGCACACCCGTCCAGCCCAGCAGCGCCAGTTGTTGTTCTACCGAATGAGTTTTTTCTCGTCCCCACAACTCCGCGGAAGAAGGCGAGAGTTCGTTATGCAGCCGCGCGTATTGGTACGTGCCGTACCCCACTCGATGCTTTGCGCCCGTCGCCCGCGTTAACAAGGTTGCGGTTGTGCCGCCGTGCAAGTTGTATACGACCTGATAACGATTCGCGCGCAACTCACGCGCGACGCGGGCGCGTGACGCCGCACTTTTCCGTTGCAAGGTGATCACGTTATCAACGTGCTTGAACCCATCCAGCACCGGCGCCACCCAATCTTCGAGCAGCACATCGATGCGAGCGTGTGGCAGGAATCGTTTCAACGCGATTAGCGAAGGGGTAGCCAACACGGTGTCGCCGATTGAACGTAAACGCACGACGAGCACGCGTTCGATAGTTTGCCAATCCCAACGGGCCGGAGCGAGCGGTTGCGGCGACATCTCGCCGCGCAAACTGTGCATTCGCAGACCGCGCAACTGAGGAGACGACTCAACGATGTCTCTCAGGCTGTTCAAGATTGTGGTGGCGGACTCGCTGCGCTTTCGCCTTCGACTACTGCTTCGTCAACCAGCATCACGGGAATGTCGTCACGTATTGGATAAACGCGACGGCACTCAACACACTTCAACCCGCTGCCGTCAGGCTTCAACTCAACCTTTGCCTTGCAAGCCGGACAGGCAAGTATTTCCAAAAGGTCCTGACTAATTGCCATTTGCGTACGACCTCGCGTGTGATTTCCTGATAGACATTTCGTCTGCGAAAGAGGTTATGGGAATGGCAAAGCTTATCACAGGAAGCGGAACGAAGCTTGGGTTCATGGAATCGAATACGAAGGGCGTTTCACAGGCCCGAAGGGCCGCCAGTTAATAGCCACGCCCGTGAGGGCGTGGGAAGAAAGACACCAAACGGATCGAGCGCCGAAGGTGCGACATTCCAAACATGCAGCCTGAAAGTTAACGGAGTTCAACTACCGCACCTTCGGCGCTCAAACATCAACACGGGTCGAAGTCCACGCCCTCACGGGCGTGGCTGTTAACCCCCGGCCCTTCGGGCCTGAGACAACTGCCCTCGGTAGTGTCAATCGGACTTTGGTGCAAACTCGCGTTCATGTCCCGTGACTTTGTGGTGAACGCAGGCGCGAAATTCACTGGAGAGACGGACGCTAAACGGTGTTGCCACTGTGCGGCTGTCGGGTGGTAGGATAGGCAGAGTTGAGTTGTAACGCCCGATCGAGTCCACTACTACTCTAAACGACATTCATGTCGCTCGAATTTGCCGTCCAATATCCTTGCGCGTTGCGCGCACGTTACGCGGAACGACACCTCCGCGAATGGGGCCGGCTCGCGAACCTGCACACGCGTCTGACAACGGGCGACACCGGCGCGCCCTCACCGGAAAAACTTGAATGGGTTGAAAACGCGCGCGAAGAAGTTGAACTGATGCAGGCGGAGACTGTCATCTGTTCAAACTGTCCGGCTTGCCTGCCTTGCGGAACCGGTGACGTCGCCGGCGAGGGTGAGGCAGTTGGTTGCCTGGGCCGAATCACCTATCCAATCGAAGCGCAGTTTGAAAAGTTTCTCGCCGATCGGGTGCAGCTGGTGCTTGACACGGTTGAAAGCGATGACCAACCGAGACTGCTGCGAATTCTCGTTGATGCTGAGTCACCGTTCGACGGTGAAGCGACCAAGGAACTGCGCCGGGTAACTACGCCAGAGGGTCTGCGGTTTTTTGAACTGCGCGTTCCGATCCGCCTTTCGCGCGCCGCCGCCCGCCTCACCACTGACAACGTGTTTGATTTACTCGCCGGGTTTCGTTCGGAAGACAACAACGAAACGACGTACGTGCGCGAGCTGCCGCTTCAGGCTGCCGCTGATTACTACGATTTCCTCGATCTCATTCTGCGGAACGATTTGAGCCAGACGGAAATTGAGCGGCTGGTTTCGCGCGGGCAAAACTATTCACAATTTCTGCGTTTGCTGGCGGCGATAGAACGCGCCGAGGCGTTGTCGACCCGCGTGCTCCTCGACTAGGGACAGCAGTCGCGGCCGGCTCAGCGCGTCTGCAGTTAACATCGATTTAATTTCACGTTCACTGGAGCTTAAGACATTGGTTTCATTCTCATAGTTCCCGGGTTCAGTACTACACACAATCTCTCCTGCAAAAAGGACGTTCATCATGTCGATCAAAACAGATCAGAAGAACGGCAGGGTGCTCCCTGTCGTTATGCTGCTCCTTGCGTTGTCGCTGGTTGGCTCGCTGGTTCCAAGCGTAAAGGCCCAGGCCAATTCTCCCGAAGGACACAGCTCGGCGCTGGCAACTCCGCGAAAGCCGGAAGACTCACCGGCAACTGAAAAGAAGCCGGCATCCACGGAACAAAAACTCGATATGCTCGAGCACATGATTCAGCAGCAAAATGAACGTCTGGATCAATTGCAGCGGACGATCGCAGAGCAACAGGAAAC
>JBKPNP010000315.1:0-8967 GCA_046732775.1 Acidobacteriota bacterium | reverse complement strand
GCTAACTCGTTGCTGTGCGCCGACGGTTTCACTCCCGGCGGAGATCCTAACCGCGCCGAACAGGCACGCGTGAAGGATATCCTTGATCTCATCAACAACGGTGGCTCATTCGTTCAACCCACCGCTGCAAACTGCCCCTACACTTTCCTACCGTAGCGTAGTGGCTAACAAGTAAAAAGGGTCGTCCTCGAGGAGGGCGACCCTTTTTGCTGTTTGTCTTTAACGCGATCTACTTGTTGACGCTCACCGTCTGAGACCAACCGGCATTCCCGGCCGCATCATAAGCCTTGCATTGCAACAGGTGAGCCCCGGTTTTCGCCTTGCGGCTGTTCCATTTGGTCGCGAACGGCGCGCTCGTGGCGGTTGCGGTCAGTACTCCGTCTACATAAAGTTCGTTTTTCACCACGCCAACATTGTCACTAGCATTCGCCGATACGGTAACGTTGGTAGCTACCATGCTGCCGGCACTCGGATTCGTAATGACCACCGTGGGCGCCGTCGTGTCAACGGCGACGTTATTACTGACTAACACGCTAATTGACGAACTTGTGGAGTTACCCGCGGCATCGCTCGCCTTGGCAGTCAGTGTATGCGATCCATTGGCAGCGCTAGTCGTGTTCCATTGAAACGTAAACGGACTGCTGGCGGCGGTTCCAAGGCTCGCGCCGTCGATGCTGAGCGTAACCGACGTCACGCCAACATTATCGTTTGCAGTAACGGCCACGGAAACTGTTCCAGCCAGCGCCGCTCCCGCACCCGGCGAACTGATGCTCACAGTTGGTGCCGTTCCATCGACTGAACCTCCACCCGCCAGGGCCACGGCGCGCGCGGCATTCACGCGCCCCCAGCCGAAACTGGTGTCCCAGCCGGCGCCTCCCAGATCATCAGCCGACTGCTTGAGAATATTTTGTACTTCAACCGGTGTCAGGCCCGGATTCGCTGCCATCACTAGCGCCGCAACACCGGCGACTATCGGTGAAGAAAGCGACGTGCCGGCAGTGGAAACATATCCGCTGCCTTTTGCAGTGGTGCGAATGTTCGTGCCGGGCGCGGCCAGATCTACGTTATTACCGGGATTACTGAACGACGCCAGCACATCGTTAGGATCGGTCGCACCGACCGTCAGCACATAAGGATTATCAGGTGACGAATTGAAAGTGGCCTGATTACCAGCTGACACCGCCACTACCCCGCCCTTGTTTTGAAAGTATTGAGCCGCGCTTCGCACAGTGGAACTGTCGCTCGCGTTAAAACTGAGATTAGCTACGCGCGCCCCATGGTCAGCGGCCCACTGCAACCCTGAAGCGAGCGCTGAGAATGTTGCGTAGCCGGTTGAGTCAGTGACGCGGATCGGCATGATCCGGGATTGCCACGCGACTGACGCTACTCCATCGGCATTGTTGCTCGACGCGGCTGCGGTACCGGCAACGGCGGTGCCGTGGCCACCCTGGTCAGTCGTATCGGAATTGTTGTTATAGATATTCCAGCCGGAAACCAACTTGCCGGAAAGGTCGGGATGAGTTGAGTCGATGCCGGTATCAAGAATCGCGATGATTACTGAAGCGCTTCCGGTAGTAGTAGCCCAGGCCGTGGGCGCGGCGATCTTTTTCAGGTGCCACTGGTCAACATACCAGGGATCGTTTGGAGCAATTTCTTCGGGCTGCAACAAGCGGTCTACTTCGGCAAACTCCACTTCCGGCCGATGTGCGATGGCTTGAGCAAAGCCTTTCTCGTCTACTTCTTCTGGTAAGTCGATCACGTGTACGCGATGACCGGCAATCTCTTCAACATCTCTCGCACCGAGCGCAGCGACTATGTTGCGCGCCTGGTCCGCCGAAATGCTCTCGCGAAAACCGACCAGAACTCTACCGGGTACAAACCGGTCAAGTTCCGGAGCGACCTGATAACGGTTCTTTTGTGCGCGAACATGGACGGTGGGATCTCCGGAGATCAAAACCAGGGCGAACAGGCTGGCTACGCAGAGGGCTGTTATGGTTCGTTGCATCAGTATCTCTCTTTCACGACGGTGGAGTTCATAGGAATTTGGATTCGAACTGGGTGGGTGGATGGCAAGCGCAGACAGTGAAACGCCTCGACGCGAAAACAGGGCTACTGCCTGCGATCGAGACGAAACGCGTTTTTAGCTGAATTGATTAGGGTTTTGTGGCGGGAAAGATTAAGAAAGAGAAGCGTTGCCAATAGGCTGGGCCGATTGCTGGACGCTCTCCTGCTTTCGGTAACCCAGCCAGGTCCTGAAAAGAATTCGGATTGGTGATTTCGGATTAATAATTCTTTCCGCAATCGTCAATCAGCAATCGTCAAGACCCCCGTAGGCTTTGCGGCCCTCGCTCACGCGAGGTGTGCCTTTATCGCTTCAGGTAAATCTTTCAAATAGCGGCACCGGTTGGACCAATGCGCTCAAGTGCAAACTACCGCGAACGGGCAAACCGTGTCAAGCATTGTTTAATCGGGCTATTCCATTCGGACCCGCTAACGAATTCTCATTGCCGGATCTCCAAAGAGTATCCAGGTGCGTCTGACGTCCGGATCCGGCGCAGCTCCCTTTGCATTCCTAACCGCCTGGCCTAGACGAACCGGCTGCGAGCCGAAAAGCTGGCGGTAGAACTCCAGGTTCATGCTGAACTGCGGCTCGGCCTCAGTGAATCCCGATGACGCCCAGACCGCAACTCCACCGCCGTTTGGCGACTTCAAGACAGACTCGCCAAGGCTATCCACGTAAGGATCGTGTGAATATCCATTCAGGCACGTCATCATCAGGTAAACCGATAAGGCATTTGTATTCGTGAGATTCAGCGCCACATTTGAATCGAGTAGGCCGGCTCCGGTCCAAACATCCAGCGAGCCATGGCCATAGTAGTTAACCAGCATCGGACCCTGATTCAGCGCGGTGACGATCTCTCCGCGCGCTATGTCGTCGTTCCCGACGTCGCCACGATTAATCGTTTGTACCGCAACCGACGAAGGCAACAAGCTCTGGGTCTGGGCCGACTCCGATTCAAAACTGTTGTCGGCCACCATCAACGCGCCGCGCAAAGGTGAATTCATTTCCCTTTCCTGCTCAAAGGAAAGAATCTTGGACACCATCAAGTTCGCTTCAGCTGCGGTGCGCACCGGCAGTCGGCCGATCGCCATACTGGGAACACCAGCGCCATTAAAATCGGCGAACCAATCATCGGAAGCCGTCTCCATGTAACTGGTGTCGATCAGCTTTGTGGGAACAAAATCAACCGCACCCTGACCGAAGTAATTGCGCGGATCCCAAGTACTATCGCCGACGAGGAGCAGATACTCGGGCTTACGACTCCAGGTCAGCGCAGCCTGCGCGAGGAACGACTTAATCGCCTCAGGCGCATGGGCTCCATAACTGAATTCATCGTAGACATCCTCTATATCCACCACCGCGACCGCTAAACCCTGACTGCGTCTGAGGGCCGCGAGTGGTTCGACCGCCTGACGGAAATCATGGTGCGTGACGATGAGCATGTCTGCCGCATTCGTGGCTGCATTCCAGTTGGAAGGCTTGTTAGCAGTTATCACTGAGGGATGCAGGCTCAGCTCATCGGTAAATGCCAGCACCGTGCGCGCCTGATTTCCATTCGGCGGAACCAGCACGGCATATTTACCTTCGAACGAACTAACCGGGGTTGCCAGTTCCACCGGCGCATTAGGATCTGTTACGTCCACGACGCGAACATTCGCGGTCGTGAAGCCACCGACCAGGACGGTTTGTCCCGGCGCTACGCTTAATCCGAGCGCATTATTATCGGCCGTATAGGAATGCGGGTAAGTTAGTTGCAACGAGTCCACGAAGCTGATGTCCATGTTGCCGTTCCGCGAAACCAACGAGACTTCGTTGTTCCCTTCACGCAACAGGCCACGTTCAAGATCGAACTTCGTCACCGGGTGTGCCTCACCGGCGAAGTTCATCGTGCCAATAACGCTGCCATTGAACTGTACTTCGACTTCGTGCGCTTGCGCGGTCAATCCCTGCAAAGCAACTTGCAACTGAGGCTGCAAGCTGGCGGCCTGGCCGAGGTTATTGATCGTAAGGGTCTGCTTCACCGGTTCGCTCAATACAGGCGCGCCGAAGATATTGCTGGCGTCGCCATTGAGCAGGTGCGACGAGTAGATCAATTGCTCGCGCCGTTCGGTCTTCATTAGGAAACTCCCGACCGGCGGATTACTGGCGAAGTCCTGGTAGCGTTCTCTGGACTTACTTCCGCGCTGAACAACGCGTTTGCCGGCCGTATCTCCGACGACCAACCAGTAGGTTCTCGTGTCAGTAGTCGGCGTATCCAATGCCACTCCATAGAACTCGAGCGTAGTATTGTCCGCGAGTTGCGAACCATTGCTGGTCAACTGAATTGGAACTTCAGTGCCGTCGACAAACAACTGCAGCCGTTGCGCGTCCACCCCCGGATCAAGGCCGGCAGCGATCAGCTCAGGCTGGGTTATGCGATACCAACCGCTGCGATTCACCTGAATTTTTACGGCCTGACCGGCGGCAATGGCTTGCTGCGTAGCCAGTCCGGCAGCTGTGATATTCAGGCCTTCGCTGCGAGCAGCGCGTTTCATTGTGGCCGGCCATGAGTTCGCGGCGTTCTGACCGTTCGCTCCCGTGACATCGGCAAGCTGGTCTAACAAAACCGCCTGCTGTTTCGGCGCCGTTCCGTTGCTGGCGCCGGCGGGATAGATAGGTCCGTTCCATTGGCGCGCGCCATTCAGATCGATGGCCTCGAGGTAGTAAGCACTGTTGGAATTTCCGGCGCGGTCAAACCACGCATAGGAGTATCCTGCCCCGAGTCGATTTCCCGGCCCGACTGAAAGCGCTGATCCAGCGACCACTGCCGGCGTAACGCGCGAGCGCACGCCGTTCTGTTCACGGTATACGTGGTAGCCGAGATTGTTGACCTCGTAGCCGCTTTCCCAGTTCAGCTGCACTCCGTCCGAATAATTCCTGGCCGTGAACTTCTTCAGCTTCACTGCTGTCGGCACTGCCGGCGCGCTCGCGAGCGTCCACGAAGAGAACGCTGCGACTCCGGTGTTTTGAATCCAGTTATTAGGATCGGATCCGGTTTGCGTGCTTCCGGGAACACCCTGATCTGTCCAATTCGCATCGGGAGAACCCGCAGCGCGCCACAGGTGCAGCGTTGCCGCCGTATTGCCGTTCAACTCGCTGTTCAGATAGTGCAAGCGCACAGTGGCAGCACTAACACTTCCAGCAACGACATTAAGCGAATAAGTCCGCGTCACGGCTGCCGTGAACGTCGGGGGAGCTGCTTTAACCAGCAAGACCCGAAGCGTCATTGCCGTGCCGTTGGTTATCTGGTTGTTAAGGTTTCCGAAGGCGCGCGTGGTAGTACCAACGTCGCTTCGCTCCACCGAACCAATCACATCGCCCGTGCCTGCTGACGTGCTACCGGTAGCCGTAAGTATCTTTCCGTTTGCACTATCGACAGTGAGGTTGTTCGTCAGGGTGAGCACGCCGCTAACGCTGCCGCTCGTGTTCAGAGAAACGCCCGTCGCGTTGGCTATAGTCAGGCCGGTGAATGCTGAGGAACTGGAGCCGGCAATAACCTGCGGAGCGGCGCCGTTGAAATTTGCGGTGCGACCGTTGTTGGTGAAGGTTGAATTGTTTGTCCAATTGCCGGCGACGTTGATATTGCCGCCAGCCGAGGTTGATAGTGTGAGCGTGCCGTTGTTCAGCATGTGTCGACCGACCGTCAGGGTGTTCGTCATTGCGGTGATCGCCATCGACAACGTTGAGCCGCTATCGATCGTCAAGTCGCGTGCGAGACTACGAGCAGTACCCGCAGCACCGTTTCCGAGGTTTAGAGTAGTGTTATTGCTCAGCTGGACATCATTTGGAAATCCCGCGCCCACCAATGCGCTCCATTCTGCCCCGCGCCCAAACGTGCCTCCGGTGTTGTAGACCAAAACCGAGCTGCTGCCATATGTCGGTGCGGTGGTAAATGATCCACCCGTATTGATCTTGCAAGTGCCATTGACAGTAAGGGTGGTGCCACCCGCCACGGCAGCTGTTGTTTGGAACAGAATACCCACCGTGCGCGCGACACTCATGCTGATGCCGGCAGTACCAGTAACACTAACGTTCTGCGGACCGTTGGCGGCGGGCCAATAGGTTCGGGACGCATCAATCGTAGTCGCCCCGGTCGTGTTGAAAATCAAGGTGCCGGTAGTGGCGTGGTAGGTGTAAACACCAGCGCCGCCGCTGAGGCCGCCGCCCTGGCTTATGGTGAAAGACCCGTTCACCGTCGTCGTCCCCGAATTAATAAACAGGTTATTGCCCGTAAGGAACGAACCGCCAGTCGAAACCAGCATTGTGCCGCTGGTGCCGAGGGTGATTGTTCGCGGAGTTACGCCTAACTGCATGCCGGCGGGATTGTCTATCTGCAATTTGGATCCGGTGAATATGGTGGCGTTCGCGCCGAGGGTCAACGTCTGCAGTACGGAAGGGTTACCCATGATCAGGGTGTTTGTTCCGTTGTTGTCGAAGATTGGTTGAGTTGTCGCGGTGCTGGTAGTCGTAATGTTTCCCTTCACCGTGACGGTCGATACCGTCGCGGCCATGCCACCAAAACCACCGCCGCTGTCGCTGAGCGTCGGTGGGGAAATGTTAACGTCGCCGTTGACCGTAACGTTCGTCACTCCCGCCTGATTCAACGCCAGCGTGCCGCCAGAAGTGCCCGCTCCCGCCGTTCCGCCGAAGGTAAGATTTCTGAAAGAGATATTCACAGTGCCAGGCGAGCTCAACAGGATTGGGTCCGTCGATGAGTTGAAATTCATCGCCAGGTTTCCAAACTGCGTGCCATCCACGGCTTGAATGGTTGAAGAGAATGGGCCTGACTCGTACGACAGTCCGCCGGCTCCGGTTGAGAGGTAGGTCCCATTGACGATCACGTTTGCGAAACCGAGCGCCGAGGTAAAGCTGAGGGTAAAGCCGCCGTCGGCGAAAGTGGAACCACTACCGACAAAGAGCGCGCCTTTGGTAAGGGGATCGCCGGAATCGCCGCTGATCGTCTTGTTTCCGTTGAGCGTCTTGGTGCCGCTGCCGGCAGTGTAAATCATCGCGGAGGCCGGGTGGCTGACGACGTCAATAGTCTGGGCGCCGGCGGCGTTGTATTCAATGATCGCGTCCGTGAACGTGTTGATGCCGCTATTGACTAGCGTCGCGGCTAGGCCGGTCGGGCTGGCCGTTCCAATGGTGCCGTTGCCAACCACGATCGCACTGCCGGTCGCGGTGATATTCCCCGCTCCGCCGATAGTGAAAGTGTCGGCATTCAAGCGACCCGTTACATTCAGCGTTCTGCCACCGGCCACACTGATGTTATCGAGCATGGTATAGCTGGCGCCGGAAGCAATCGTCAGATTCATTTCAAACGCAGACGGAGTCGGAGAGAGCGGGCCGGTGGGATTACTAACTACGGTCGCGTCGTCAAGATTAATGATGAGGCGCGTGTCCGCATTCTTCGCGGCAATGAGGTTGTCAATCTCGTCGCGCTTTTTCGCGTAGGTGCTTTCGAGTTTTACCTTCTCCTTCGGCACGCGCGCGTGCGTTCGCGGATCGGTTAACAGGTTCACCGTTTCCGTCTTGATTTCGCGGGCGGCAACACTGCCATCCTGCGGTATGGTGAGCGCAGAGCCGTTGATGGTCTTTCCGGTGCCGGTCAGGTTCAACGTTAAGCTGGTGATATTCGCTCCGCCCGTGAGCCCGCCGTAATTCAGATTTCCGCCAACGTTGATCACCGTTGCGGCAGCACCGCTGAGAGCTACTTGCGAAGTGGTAGCAACAACGAAGTCGTTAGCTGCGGTAATCGTGCGCCCGGCGGTAAATGTTTTCGCGCCGCCTCCGCCCTGGAGCGTGACGTTATTAAGTGATGTGCCACCGGCAAGGCCCGCGATTGCCTGTCCGCTTGTTCCCGAGAAAATTGTGGTAGCGCCGGCAGGCCCACTGACGACACTAAACGTGCCGGCAGTCAGAGTGAAGTTCGCTTTGCAGTTCAACGTGCCCGAGCCGTTTGCCAGGGTGCCGCCGTTCAGCAAAAAGGCGCCGGTGCTTAGATACGTTCCCGAATTGACGTTGGTGCTGCCACCGTTCAGGCTCGAGGTGCCGGTAACATTGAAGTTTCCCGTACCTATGTTCAAGGTGCCGTCTGACTGAATGTAATTTCCGGTGACGTTCAGAGTCCCGCTGCCGAAGTTCAGAGTCGTGTTAGTTCCGACCGTGAAGTTCTTGACTGAGAACGTACCGTTGAGATCGATCGTGGTTGGTGACCCGAAACTCAGAGTGACATCCGTAGTGCCGTCCGGCACGACGTCGTTGCTCCAGTTTGCGGCGTCGCCCCAGTTTGTAGTGGCCGCACCACCGTCCCACATCGTGGGCGAAGGGCTCTCGTTCCCTATTGTGAAAAAGTCACTACCGGGCGAGAGATTGATCGTTGAGATAACCGTTCCCGCTGTGGTTGTACCGGTGACCGTTCCGCCGATACTTGAATAACTGCCGGCTGCCGTCGAGGCCTGGCCCACGCGCGCAGTTGCCGTGTCAAAAACATTATCATCAACTCCGTAGGTGAGCTGAATGCGTGCGCTCGCGTTGAGCGCTGTGGAGTTGGTTAATTGCCAGTAGCGCGCCGGATCCAGGACTGACAGCGGAGGAACTGGCGTTCCGCCGGATGCACTGTTGACCAATTCTGCGGTGAGGATTGACTGTACCCCAAGCGCGAGACTGGAAAGGGCCACGGGCCGAAACGCGCCGCCCTTGCCGATAGCGAACGTCCGGGAAATTCCAGGCGTGGTGGGGATATCAATCGCGAGCGGTCCGTTTACGTAGCTCGCTGCGGAACCGGCTGGTCCGGAAACGGCGGCGCCCAACGTCAAAAGATTTGTGGCCGTCGTCGACAAGAGACCGCTGGTCAACGTTAACCC
>JBKPNP010000314.1:0-3318 GCA_046732775.1 Acidobacteriota bacterium | reverse complement strand
AACGCGTGGCCGGGATGGCCTGGAAGATGAAGTAATAGCTGATCGGAATCGTCAACAGTTGCGGCACGTATTTCGAAGCCATCATGGCGCCGAGTGCCGCACCTGAGCCCCAGTAATATTTTTCGGCGGCCTCAGTCGATTTCGTTTCCGCCACCCGTTGGCCGTACAGCCAAAAGATCGTGCCGAGCAGAAAGAAGAAACACAGGAACGTGTCTTCTTTGGCGATGCGATTGAAACCAATCGCCATTGGATCGAAAGCCCACAACGCGGCGGCAATCAATCCGACTTCGGCGCCAAAAAGCTCAGCGGCGAGCAGGTAAATAAGAATGGCAGTAGCTGCACCGAATACAGTGCTGGGAAAACGCAATGCGGATTCAGTGGCGATATGCGCTTTGCCGCCAAGCGATGGAACACTATTCCACCTGTCCGCAAAAACCATGCTCGCCGTCAGCAAGGCCTTCATGAGTAAGGGATGCTCACTATTGGCCGACGTCAATCCGTGCTCTCGATAATCACCTACGGCCTGGAGTTTGTTCAGCTCGTCTTCGCTCAAACCCTCGGCGCTGAGGTTGGACACGCGAAAACCAAACCCGAACAGGACCAGGGCTATCAAAGCCGTGACAACGAATTTCTTGTTGGCGGAAACGATCCCTCGCGCAGCGAAGAGTTCGGGGTTTAATCCTGCAGTGATGACGGCATCGGAACGTGCTGGCAATACGGTTGTCCTTAGGTTAATCCGGCGCGCATTCGGCGGCGCTGATAAAGCGGTTCGACAAAAGGCGAAAGCGTACCGCGATTCATATACCCGCGCAACATTAGCGTCTTTAAAAAAGCGGGTTTTTGCTTAAATAAGAAGCTTGCAATTCGGGGAAAAATCGGCGAACATTCGCGAGATTAAGCCATAAACTGTAGCGACTGGTAGGCCCAACACGGGCCTGAGCGATCCAGTACTAACACGGTCGCAGCGACCATTCATCCGTGATTTAGAGACGCGCTGTCCTGCGCGTTCGTCAACTCAAGAGAGGAACTAATATGGCAGAAATCCAGGAGAATCTTGACGCGGGTAGTTCGGCCCAGCCGTTTCGTATCGATCAGAAGCTTCACCAGATTCTTTACAAAGCAGAGGCTGCCCCCAAACTCGAGCCGATGCCCGCCGAAGTGTTGCCGGAACCGGTCTACCCACAAAAACCGGATCCGACACCGATGACTCGTAAGGAGTACCAAAAGTTTAATGCCATCCGCACCTGGAAGAGCTGGGGCTCTCCCTATTTCAAATCACGCTGGCACAGTCGTGACTTGCGGCCGATCATTCCTTACTTGTTTACCGAATGGAAGTGCAATCTCGACTGCCACTATTGCTGGTCCTACAACAACGCGGTCAAGGGGATGACCGAAGACGTCGCCAAGCGATCAATCGATTGGTTGCACTCGATTGGCGCGCGCGTGCTGGCACTGATGGGCGGCGAGCCGTTGCTGCGGCCGAAGTTTATCCACAAGATTGTCGACTACAGTGCCAAGCGCGATATCTTCGTCTACTTGCCGACAAACGGACGCTTGATGAAGCCGGACGTAATCGATCGACTCGGCGATGCGGGCATTGCAACGTTCAATCTTGCGGTGGACTCGGTCAAGGAGCGCAAGTCGTTACCGAAAGCGCTCGATCCGATTCGCCCGTATTTCGATTACCTGGTTAAGCGGCAGCACCACTACGGTTACTCGGTCATGTTTAATATCAACATCTGCCATAACAACATGGACGATGTTAAGGAGTTAACCGAGATTGCTCACGACAACGGCATCGCCACGGATTATCACGTGAACGAAACGCCAATGATGGAGCAGACCCACTTCAAGCATCTCAACGAGAACCAGACCTACCTGACGCCCGACGACTGGCCGAAGGTCGACGCGCTGCTGGATTACCTGCAGGACCTGCGCGTGAACCACGGTTACAAGATGGCCAACCCGACGCAGCACATGGAAGACATGAAGTTGTTGATGCGCGGTCAGGTGCCGGCCTGGCAGTGTCGCGCCGGGCAGAACTCGCTGATTATTCGCACCGACGGTTCGCTCGCGCCGTGCTTCCCGATGTATTCGGCTACGCATGACTGGGGTACGGTCGGCAATCACAAGTTTGACGTGAAGCAGTTAGACGAGATGAAGGTTGAGTGTACGAAGCACTGCCTTTCAACCTGCAACTACATTCTCGGCTACTGCTACGACAACATGCGTGTGATTAGCTGGGGACTAAAGCAGGCGATGCATGGCTTCAAAGGAGCGAGCAACGGGTTCTAGAAGCAGTAGACAGTAGACAGTAGACGGTAGACGGTAGAAGGCAGACAGCAAGATCGATCAATGTGACGGTCTTGCTGTTTTGCTCTTGGGGCACTGACTCTGACTCGTGACTCGTGACTCCTGACTCCTGACTCTGACTACTGACTACTAACTACTGATCTAAATCCTGCCGCCGCGCATTGTCAGGATTCCCACCACTACATTTACACCAACGCCAATCGCAATCGCGATCGCGTACTTTTTCCTGGTCACTGCATTACGGAACCGCCAGATAGTGAACAGCCCCAGCGGCATCCAGATGAATATCGACGACCACAAACCCGGACCGTAACGCATAATGCTGAGCGCCGTAACCGTGTGCGTGATGCCGTTGACGAGCACGATGGTCCCAAGAATCACGAGCATCATCTGCGGAAACTTGAACCGGCGGGCCAACAGAATTCCAATTGTCACTAAGACAAACCCTACTCCCTGCGCTAACAGGAAGCGGGTGGTAGACATGTGCACGCCTCTCAAACGCAGGATGTAGGCCGGGTAGCCCTCACCGACCCAGTACTCTTCCGCGATGTGAATCAGATAGGTGATAGGAAAGACCCATGAGAGAAGATTGACGGCAGCGGCGGTCCTAAAATTTGTTTGCATCCTCACCCTACGAATATTGATCTCAAATGAGCGGGACTGTTATACCAGAGCCGTCAATTCTTTGGAGTGCGAAGAACGAGCGGGGGCAAGCCCGCCTTCCTGACCCCGAGCCTACTGTTCTGCGTGGTTCGTCGGTGGTTGATTGGCTCTCAAGTTAGTATGTCCATTCAACTGAGAAGCCTCTCAGGTCAGGAAGGCGGGCTTGCCCCCGCTATTTGAAATAACACTCAATGGACCCGGCACCCTTGACCAACCAACCGGCCCCAGCACTCGCGCGGCGCCTCGGCCTGTTTGACGCGACCATGATCGTGATGGGCGGCATCATCGGCTCAGGCATATTCATGAACCCCTCGGTCGTAGCCCGGCAGGTTTCGACGCCTT
>JBKPNP010000313.1:0-6079 GCA_046732775.1 Acidobacteriota bacterium | reverse complement strand
CTGCACATGCCATCGCACATCTTTCTTCCGCTTGGCATGTGGGACGAGCTTGCGTCAGCAAATGAACGTGCCTGGAAAGCGTCGCGCGCTTCAGCCACGAGAAACAAGCTCGAGCCCTGGACAAGTGACTGGCACAGTCTCAACTGGCTTCAGTATGCGTACCTTCAGCAAGGTCGATGGAAAGCAGCGCGTGCGCTGATCGATACGGCGCGTCTCCTCACAAGCGCTATGAAAGACAAGGTGAAACCGGCCGATGATCCTGACGCAGCGCTTGCTGTGGAACAACTCGCATTTCGGTATGGCGCTGAAACGGGAGACTGGTCGCTGTTTCCAGTAGACTCAGTCCTGATCGATCTTTCAGATCAGGCTGTCTCCGTGCGTGCGCGCAATATGGGAACTATTTCGCGCTATCAGCATGGCCTGGTTGCACTCAAGGGGCGCAAGGACCCCGCGGGAGTTCGAGCTGCAATCGCATCGCTCGCCAGTGCACCTCCTCGTTTTACTCAGATTCTGCAAACTCTTCTCACTGCGGATTCCATTCCTGCTGCGGAAAAAATCGAAGCGCTCGAGAAGCTATGGACGATGACACGAGTGGATCGCTATTCGTCGATGACACCGAACGCCGCAATCAACATCGCGGATGAGCTTGGCGGAGCACTGATTAAGGCCGGTCGAGCGAGCGAGGCTGTCAGGGTTTACAATGAGGCACTCTCGGATCGACCGCGTGTCGCGGGCTCACTGCTCGGACTCGCTCGAGCTCAGGAAGCGGCGGGAGACAAACCTGGTGCGCGTGCCACATATGCGGAGCTCACGAAAGTCTGGGCACATGCGGATCCTGACGTACGAGCAATTCTTCACTAGGCCGTCGCTATTTTTTCTCGAACCTCACGCCTCTTGTGCGTGGCATGTCTGTAACGAGTCCGGTAATGCGGCCTCGCGCATCCCGAGTGAATCGCACAATTACTGCATCCGGGATTGCGAATGCATCGCGAAAGATTGGCTGCGCGTCAAAACCCCAGGAGCCCAGTGTTGCAAAGTGAATCGATCCATCTTTTACCGATATGTGCCAGAGTGTCTCGATCTCACTGCTATAGTAATCTCCAGCGTACTCCTTCATGCCTCCGCGCGGCGAAACAAAAGGCTCACCAGCATAGTAACGCGTAATACTCGATCCGGAGATCAACTGCATTTCTTGCGGCTTACCTGATTGCCTTTCAGGAAAGAAAAGCTCTGCCGGCGTACCCGGCGGAAATCGAAAACGATCTGGAGCCGTTGCATCGAGTGAAGTTCCATCGCCACGTGCCCATACGAGTTTGCCGTTCCTGACATCGACTTTGCGTGTTGCAAGAGTCAGAGGATTGAAATACAAACCGGCAAATCGTGAGAGCTGGGCAGCGGAGAGTTGTATCGGCGTTGCCGCGACCGGTACGCTGGTGGCAGTGCTCGATGCCGGTCGAGGAAGAAAGACGTCTGCCAATCTTCTCGACATTGTATACGCATCGATCTCGCGCGCGTTGCACAGGGCGACGACACTCAATCCCTTGTCGACAAAGCGCATGCCGTAGGCATTTGCACCGAGATCGTTGCCGCCATGACCAACATATCGATGGCCGCGATAGGTGCCGAAGTCGAGGCCCATTGCGTACGGAATGGTGTCGCCATTTGCGAGAACGTCTCTGCGAAGCAGCTGTGCATCATATAGCGGAGACTTGAGACTCTCGTACCATTTCAGCATGTCTGCAGCAGTCGTAAAGATTCCTCCCGGCCCGTACGTGTCGAATAGATACGGACTGGGACTCCAGGCCTGACTGCGTGCGTGACGATATCCCGTCGCGACTCCTTTCTGAGGCTCGAACCTGTCGTCCAGAAAATTTGTGCTCGACATCCCAAGAGGGGCGAAGATGTTCTTGTCTGCGAATTCACGGAGCGACACGCCAGATACTTTCCTGACGACCAGTCTGAGAAGCGTATAGCCCGAGTTGCTGTATACGTGCTCAGTGCCTGGCACAAAGTTTAGAGCACGCTGTTTGAAGATGAGCGATAGAACGTCTTCATCCTCAGTTGCATCGTCGTCGTGGCCGCCTGTGAGCCACAGAAGATCCCACTGATCGCGAACTCCACTCGTGTGATCCAGCAGATGTCGCAACGTGATCGGCTTGCTGTAGACCGGCATTTCCGGGATGTACCGGCGGACATCATCATCGAGTGAGAGCTTCCCCTGTTTTGCGAGAATTCCAATGGCAGCGGCCGTGAACTGCTTCGCCACTGATGCGGCCTCGAATCGCGTGGATGCCGAATTGGGAACTCCGAACTCGAGACTTGCACTTCCGTAGGCACGCAGAATCGGGGCAGCTCCATCTCGCCCAATACCAACCGAGCAGCCCGGGCCTGACTGATTGTTTACAGATGCGAAGACACTATCCACCCTGGATAGTGTGTCGAATGGAGCAGACTGGCTCGATGCCGGAGCTGCACTGCTTAACAAGGCTATGAAGACGATTGTTGCTCGCATAGGAAGAGAAGGTGCGGGCAGCACATGGACATTTCTGTAGCAAAGACAACATCTTCTTGAACGATTAGAACATTCGACGCAGCACAGGAGCCCATATGCATCACGGCAGTCCATTGACACTCGGCTCAGTCGTAAGCTCGATCAGCGCCGGCGGTTTCGACGTGATCATCAGCAGATATCGTCCGTTCGAATCTCATCCGTATCATGTGCATGACAGGCCGGCGTTCGTCTACGTGATGGATGGCGATGTCGAAGTGCGTACTGCGAAGGATTCACATTATTGCAGACAGGCTAGCATGCGTCTCATTCCGGCGGGTGACCGGCATCAGACACGCTACGGCGCGAATCCGGCACGGGCTCTCGTGATGGGAATTGGTGACGACAGGTCGTCGGACTTAAGGACACGTTCGAGCGTGCTCGATCAACCGTCTTATCATGCGCCGCGCGCACCGGCTACCGTGTATGCCGAGAGAGTTCTGCGTGAGATGGTGCGCAATGATTCGGCGACGCCACTGGCTATCGAAGCATTGATGCTGGAGCTGCTGATCAGTGGAGCCCGGGGATTTCGTGCGGAGTCACGCGCGCCTGCATGGTTGCACCGGGTGCGTGAGCGCGTCGATGCTGATTTTCGATCGCAACTCTCACTTGTGTCACTTGCGAGCGACGCGGGAGTGCATCCGGTTCATCTGTCACGAACGTTTCGCAGAATGTACGGACGTTCGATTGCGCAGTATCAGCGCGATCGTCGAATTGACTGGGCCACTTCGGAGCTGATCTCAGGCGAGAAGCCTGTGAGCCGGATTGCTGTCGACGCAGGATTTGCGGATCACAGTGAATTCACGCGCAGATTCATCGAATCGAAGGGTGTAACTCCCTCGCGATTCCGCGCGTGTTACCGATGAGCGGCTCGACCCGAGGCCCTGATCACTTGAGCTCGAATCGCCGCGCGCCAGACCAGGGACTACTACCTGTCGAGGAATTCGCGCGGACGCGCCACCACATTCTCTGAGCCGGCAGACCAGCGATCGATGCTTGAGACGCCGTCGCTGTCTGGTTAGAGACGATCGACGAGAACGAGTCGTTGCTCGATACCTGGATCGTATAGCTGACAGCATTGGTGACATCGGTCCAATCGAAGGCAACGGTCGACCCCCGTGGAAGCCGTGCGTCGGACGAAGGCTTGAGCAGGCTCGGTGCTGAGAGCTGCGGTGATGTACTGCCTCCAGTCACAACCGTTATCGATGAGCTGACAACAGTGTTCACGTTACTCGCGGTAAGAAGAACACTCGTTGTGCTGTTCGGGAAGCCTGCAAATGTGGTAATGGGAAAGCTTGCTGATGTTGCTCCCGCCGGAACGGTGACACTCGACGGCACTGAAGCCGAAGCAGGGATGCGCGTGAACAGTGAGACAACAACCCCGTCCGTTCCCGCGGGCGCAGGAAGAGTGACAGTTCCAGTTGCGATGGTGCCGGCTGAAACAGTGGATGGACTTACCGTATATGACGACAACGTTGGCGGAGGTGGCGGCGTACCCTCCGGATTTACGAGAAGGTCGGCAGAGACTGTGACACCGTTACCTGTAACGAAGATCGTCACCAGTGTCGGAGTGGATACTGCTGATGGAATGATCTGCACTCCCGCACGAGTGCTTCCTGCTGGAACGACTGTCAGACTCGACAGAAACGGAAGCACTGTCGAGTTGTTGGACCTCACTTGCAAAGTGCGATCGAAGGATGTCGTCGATGAAACGGTTACAGTTCCACTTGGCGTTCCTGGTCCGCCGCCAACGAATTCATTTGGAACGATCGTGAAGGAGATGGGCGTCGCTTCGTTGCCCGACCCAGATCCTGACTCAGACCGGACATTGAACCCACTCGAGTCGAAAGTGGTAGGAGATTCGGGGGAACAGGCGGCGAAGAGGACGAGTGAGGCTGAAAACGCGCGCAGATTATTCTGAAACATTACAACCATCTCCTGAATGGCCGGACTTAATGCAGTCTAGACATGCGTGCGCAGAAGAAGGAACATGTTGCGGCCGAGGAATAATTTGAGGGGGTGAATGTCTGGATGCTCACCGTCAACCGACAATTGGCCGGCCTTTGACGGCGGGATGTTATAGAATCGGCACTTGTCTGTTATAAAACAGGCATTGCCCAGATGCGGAAACTCCTAATGTTAGAGGACCCGGCAAGAGGAGTGATCAGATGATGCAGAACGATGACATCAAGTACGCTGGCTTCTGGCGACGCATGGCCGCCTCCTTTCTGGACTTGCCTTTTTTCATCCCAAATTTTTTGATCATTTCCTATCTCGAGGGGATTTCGCCGCTACTTGCCGGCCTCTCGTTCATTCTCGCACAGGTGTATGTATATGCCTACACTCTTGGCTTGACATATCGATATGGTGGAACGATAGGCAAGCTCGCCATCGGCATTCGGATCCGGCCTGCAGATGGTGGTGAATTGACGTGGAGTAATGTCTGGCGGAGAAGTGCTGTGGATATGCTTCTGGCCATCGTGATCATAGCATCCGAGATCTTCGGGATGACGAGGATCGATTTCCCGACATATGCTGCCGCTGGGATACTGGCGCGCTCGGACATAATGAATGCCGCCATCCCGTGGCTGCCGACAATCGGTCTGCTCTATATGATGTGGATGGCGAGCGAATTTGTTGTCCTGATGACAAACCGCCGCCGACGCGCGCTGCATGACTTCATCGCCGGCACAGTTGTCGTCGTTGTTCGACGACAATCGGCAACGCAGGTAAATCCACGAGCTGTACTGCCAGTGTCAGGTGAAGCGTAGAAGATTTGACCCGGGGCAAGAACGGCTCAGTTCACGAACAACGATCATTTGACGCTCAGGGGATTTTTCGAGGCCGTTCTCCGATCTGCCGATGACAGCTGCCCCTAATCCGCCGCCGATCGACTAAGGATGGTAGTGAACGACAACGCGCGGCGAAAATGCATTCACTACGTCGCGAGTAAGACCGTTTCCTGACACACGCAGCTCTTTGAGATTCGGAAGCTTCGCAAGCTGAGCGATACCATCGTTGGTAAGACCATGACACGCATCGAACGTAATTGTCTCCAGCGAATTCATCCCGGATAAAATCTCCGGCGTTCGATCCGTAATCGTCGTGTAGCTGTTGAAATAATTCCTGAGTTTCTCGAGTCCAGCGAGATGCTCGGTCGCTGCGTCAGTCGTATCGCGACAGTACATAAGCACAAGCGATTCGAGCTGGGCGCATTTCCCGATGTGCCGGTAACCGTGATCAGGAATGTCCATCGGCATCAGCTCGCGGAGAGACGGAAAATCCGGCAGGGAAGCAAGCGCCTCATCCCCAACATTCAGACAGCTCACCGACAATCTCTTCAAGGTCGGCATTTTGCTCAATGCAACGAAGCCGCGCGAGCGAAGATTGTAACAGCGTCGTCCCCAGATACTCTCGATCGTCCGTGACCGGCTGAGCGCTACAAAGCCATCGTCTCCGGCTGTCGTGTCCTGTATGCCGAGGTAGCGGAGTGCAGGGATGTCGGCAATGACAGACATCCATTCGTCCTTT
>JBKPNP010000312.1:0-1151 GCA_046732775.1 Acidobacteriota bacterium | reverse complement strand
TCGTGGCCACGATCGTAAGCCGCAAGCGCGAGCAGGAACGAACGCGAATGCTGCAAAGCACAGCGACACTGTTCGGCTGGCAGTTCAGTGAAGTTGCCGGGCTGAACTGGATTCCGAACCTGGAAAAGTTTTCGCTCTTCAGCCAGGGCCACGGCAAAGAGATTCGGAACGCGCTGTACGGGGAAAGGGAAGGCGTGAAGACCGCCGTGTTTGACTACAAGTACGTGACGGGCAGCGGCAAACATCGGCAGGTGCATAATCAGTCGGTCGTATATTTCGAACCCCGCGACCTTAGTCTGCCGCAGTTTTCCTTACGTCCTGAAGAGGTGATGCATAAACTGATCTCTGCTTTCGGTTATCAGGATATCGACTTCGGTCAACGTCCGACCTTCTCGAGCCGTTACCTGCTGCGCGGGCCCGACGAAGCGGCGATTCGCGCGCAGTTTAGCGACGCGCTGTTAGGCTTCTATGAAATGAACGAGGGTGTAAGCACTGACGGCGGTGGCAATCAGCTGTTTATTTTTCGCCAAAATTACCGCCCGCCGCCGCAGGAGATTCAGGCGTATGTGAACTGGGCGTTGCAGCTCGCCCGGCTTTACTGGAACCGCTGGTGATTTAGTAACGCAAACTGTTAGTTTGCGTCTTACTTAAATGCAAGACCGCAAACTAACAGTTTGCGTTACTAAAATCGCAAACGAATAGTTTGCGTTACTAAAATCGCAGACTAACAGTTTGCGTTACTAAGACCGCAAACTAACAGTTTGCGTTACAAAACATGTCGCACCTGCTGGAAGTCAACAACCTGCAAACTCATTTTCCGACGCGTGCCGGACTGGTGCGCGCCGTTAATGGCGTCAGCTTCCATCTCGATTCCGGCGAGCTGCTGGGTCTGGTTGGTGAGTCCGGCTGCGGCAAGTCGATCACGGCGCTGTCGATCATGCGTCTGATTTCACCTCCCGGAAAAATTGCCGGTGGCGAAATCACTTTCGACGGCAAGAACCTGCTGAAACTTTCAAACGCGGAAATGCGCCAGATACGCGGCGACGATGTGGCGATGATCTTTCAGGATCCGATGACGTCGCTCAATCCCGTTTACACTGTTGGAGAACAGATCGCGGAAGCGCTGCGCCTCCACCGCAAACTTTCGCGCA
>JBKPNP010000311.1:0-3476 GCA_046732775.1 Acidobacteriota bacterium | reverse complement strand
GCAATAACCACTACGGCGACGACGAAACCGAGCAGTTGTTTACTGCTTAGAGTTTTCCACACAGTTTGAAGTGTAAGTCTATTGGGCGAAGTGGCAAGAGCAGAGAGCGTGGGCAAGCCCGCCTTCCAGACCCTGAGACTTTCCGCATAGCGTAGTCCTTCGATTGAAGGCCTTGCAAACAGCTTGTTTCGGTCAAGGCAGTTAAGCTCGCGGTCAGGAAGGCGGGCCTGCCCCCGCTCTTCAGTTCACTCGCCTTCGCCTTCCCAGCTATCCCCCCACGTGTACGATCGGTCTTTGGTCCGGATCTTTCTCCGCCTGCCGGAGCACCTCATGCGTTACCGGGGCCGTATCGCCTTCGCCAAACGCGATGTACTTCATCAGGTAAGAAAGCGGATTGCCCTCGCTCCAGCCGAAATAAACGTGAGGCAATTTGCCCGTCTCGTTGCGCAGGTAAAGCAAGAACGCGGCAATCGCATTTGGCACGGCCGGGGAGACGGTTCGCAGTACGCGAAAACCATCGACCTTCTCGCCACAAATTCTTAAGACTCCCGAAAATTCAGAAGCGTCTCCCGGCGTCACTTCGAAGAAAAGAATTGGTTCATCGGCCGGGATGTGATTGTCAGTGCGTTTTTCTCGTTCCTTGATCTCGTACTCGCTCGCGTCGCCTGTGTCCAGCCGGTTCGCAATGATGCGAACAGTTCCCGCCGCCGCCTTGCGTACAAAGTCGCGCGCCATGTCGTCCAATTCAATCCGTTCGACGCGCAATTCTGTCGAACGCCAAACGCGCGAGAAGAGCGAAGCAGCCACAATCGCGAGGATGAAGAACGAAGCGATCTTGATACCTTCAGGTCGCTCATGAATGTTTTGGATTGTGGTGTAAGCAAATACGACCACGATGGCGAGAAAAGGTAGCCAGCGTTGTCCGCGTCGCCGCATGGCGAGCGTTACGGCGATCGCTGCCGAAGTCATCAACACCAACACGCCGGTCGCATACGCACCGCCTTGCGCGTCAACGTCAGCGTTAAAGATTAGGGTGACGGCAAAGGCGATCAGCGTAAACACGAGGGCGAGCGGACGAGTGGCCTGCGCCCACTGCGGCGCCATGCCGTATCGCGGCAGATAACGCGGCACGATATTCAACAGGCCGGCCATGGCCGAGGCGCCGGCAAACCAAAGAATCGCGATAGTGCTCAAGTCGTACGCTGTGCCGAACAAGTCACCAAAGAAGTGGTGCGCGAGGTAAGCGAGCGCGCGCCCGTTGGCTTCGCCGCCCACCTGAAACTTATCCGGCGGGATTAGCATGGTGGTGACTAAACTGCTGGTGATGAGGAACACGCTCATGATCAGCGCGGCGGTGCGCAACAATTTACGAGTGTTTGCGATGCGGCCTTCCAGCTGCTGCCGGGTATGAGGTTCGGGGGCACGGCCGGTGCGCGTGGAATGAATATCTTCCCAGTCAGCTTCAGTTAAATCTTCTTCGCCTTTAACGAGTGGCATTACCGCCACGCCGGTTTCAAAACCGGAAAGACCGAGCGCCAGTTTTGGAAACAGAAAAAGCGAAACCACCAGCATGAGCCACCAGTTACCGTGTACGCGGGGATGTGTCGTGAGTGCCTGTTTCCACTCAGCAAAGTGGTGCGGATGAATGGTCACCTGATAAAGACCAAAACCGACAACGATGAAATTCACGAACAAATAACAACCAACCAGCACCACTGCAATGCCGATCGCTTCTTTAAAACCGCGTAAGAAAATTGCCCCGAGCGCGGCGACGAGCACAAGGGTGATTCCGATCTGATGTTTTAGCAGTGTGGGCGTGAACGGGTTCTCAATGATGTGCGCGGTGGCGTCAGCTGCCGAAAGAGTGATGGTGATAATGAAATCAGTGGCCACGAATCCCAGCAAAACAAGGACGAAGAGTTTCCCCTTCCAACGTGACAGCAGATGCTCCAGCATCGAAATCGAGCCTTCGCCGTGTGGACTTTCCGCGGCCACTCGATTGTAGATGGGTAACGCACCCAAGAGTGTCAGCAGCACCAGAATGAGCGTGGCGATCGGTGAGAGCGCGCCGGCGGCGAGCGCGGCGATGCCCGGTTGATACCCCAGCGTCGAGAAATAGTCGACGCCGGTCAGGCACATCACCTTCCACCAGGGATGCTGAACGTGGGCTACCGCTTTGTGAGGCGCGGCATTTTCAACCCTCTCTTCTCTAAAGAGCCAACGTTTGAAACGTCTGAAGGCAAGCTTTCTTTGGGTGTTGTTAGGCATCGCGTTCCCGCGGTTTTAATTCACGCTGAACCGCACCCCTCCTCGCCCGAAATTTTGAACGTTTCCCAAAATAAAAAAGCACGAAGCACTGAGCCTCGCGCTAAATCCCACACGCATCACAGCCCTTCCCTTTGGCCTACGAGGTTAGCTGCCGGGCTCGAACTGGAAGTGTTCTACACAAAGTGTCTCGCATTGAGCGCCTTGTGATTCGCCCCATGTTTCGCTTTCGCGAAACCGTGGTTCCCCCGCGTTGGCTTCACCTTTGGTGTTTCCAACTTCGGCTGACATTAGTTTTCAAACGACGTGAATCTTACTCCCGCACTGTGCCTGAAGCAAAGACAAACTTTGTCCTATCCGCCCACGTGAACTATCGGTCGTCGCTCCGGATCCTTCTCCGCCTGACGCAGCACTTCGTGCGTAACCGGCGCCGTGTCACCCTCACCAAAAGCGATGTATTTCATCAGGTATGAAAGTGGGTTGCCCTCGCTCCAGCCAAAATATACGTGCGGTAGTTTTCCTGTTTCATTTCGCAGGAAAAGCAGAAACGCAGCGATAGCGTTTGGCACTGCGGGAGACTCCGTGCGCAGCACACGATAAGGACCAACTTTCTCACCGCAGATTTTCAGCGCTCCCGAAAACTCCGAAGCGTCGCCCGCGGTAACCTCAAAAAATAGTATCGGCTCGCTGGCCGGGATGTGATTGTCATCTCGCTTTTCGCTTTCCTTCGCCTGGTATTCGAGCGCGTCACCCGAGTCGCAGCGGTTAGTGATGATGCGAATAGTTCCTTTTGCGGCCTGACGAACGAACTCGCGCGCCGTGTCATCCAGTTCGATTCGCTCAACGCGTAACTCGGTGGAGCGCCAGATGCGGGAAACCAATGAGCTCAGCACGATAACGCCGATAAAAATGAAACCAATCTTGATGCCTTCAGGTTGTTCGATCACGTTTACGATGGTGGTGTAGGCAAACACCAATGAGATCAGCATGAACACCCACTGAATTTTTTCACGGTGACGGCGCGCTGAAAGCGTCACTGCGATCGCGGCCGAAGTCATCAGTGCCAGCACGCCGGTAGCATAAGCGCCGGCTTGCGCGTCTACGTCTGCTCTGAAAAGAACGGTGACGATGAAACAAATCACAGTGAAGACGACTACCAGCGGCCGGGTGGCTCGCGCCCATTCAGGGGCCATTCCGTATCGGGGCAGGTA
>JBKPNP010000310.1:0-9127 GCA_046732775.1 Acidobacteriota bacterium | reverse complement strand
GGTCGGCCAGCATGTTGCCGAGTCCGGCTAATTCCGGCGGGTCGACTTCGCCGCCATTTTTGATGACCAGCTGCGTGGTGACGAGCGGTGTACCCGGACGATCAACCACGATTACGCGCAATCCATTTGCGAGTGTTTTCTCCACTGGTTTCGGAAACTGAACCGAACGCGGTGCGGAAGGCGGTGGCGGCGTGGCTTGCGGCGTTTGGCCGTGGGCTGTCGTCGCTGACGAAACACAGAACGCCGAAAATAGAAGGACTAGCAAAAGCTGGGAGCGCAGACATCTTGTCTGCTGCTGCGTGGCCACGTACGTTGAGGCAGGCAAGATGCCTGCGCTCCCAGCACTAAGTTTTCCGTTCATTTTCCCTTCCCTCCGTCCGGCGATACTGAATTATCGGAACTCGCAGCAGCTGGCTTCGCCGACTCCGGCAGATAGTAGATAACCAGGCGGTTGTTCGTAGTGAAATACTTCGCCATCACTCGCTGTACATCGGCCGCGGTCACAGCCTGTAGCCTGGCGAGATCGGTGTTTACGCGATTGGCATCGCCAAGCAGCACCGCTGATGAACCAAGCGCCAGCGCTTTGCCATTGCTCGTTTCGCGTTGGCGCAATTCATTAGTCACCAGTTGGTTCTTTGCCTTGTTGAGCTCCGCAGCACTTACCGGCGCGTCCTGCATCTTCTTGATTTCCGCGAGCAACGAGCGTTCAACGTCTTCCGGTTTCTTACCGGTGGCCAGCACCACAGTGAAATAGAAAACGCTGGCGTCCTCTCGCAGGTCTGCCGTCGCGTCCGCGCTTTGCGCAACCTGCTGGTCGTAAATCAACGACTTATACAAACGCGACGATTCCCCCTGCGACAGGATTGTGGCCGCTACTTGCAAAGGTTCAGCGTCGGGACTCTTTTCGGAAGGCGTCAGGTAAGTAAGCGCGATAGCCGGCAGCGGAACGTTGGCGCCGTAGTGCGTTATGCGGCGCTCAGCCGTCCGGTCCGGTTCTTTCACACCGACGCGCGGCAGCGTGATTGCCGGTTTCGGAATGCTCGCCAAATATTTCGCGACCCACGTGTCTAATTGTTTCGGCTCAAAATCTCCGACAACAACCAGGGTCGCGTTATCGGGCCGGTAAAACGTCTCATGAAACTTTCGCACATTCTCGAGCGACGCCGCGTCGAGGTCTTCAATGCTGCCGATGGTGGGACGCTTGTAGGGATGCGTTGTGAATGATTGCTGCTCGATCAGGTATTCCAACATGCCGTAAGGCGGCGCCAGATAGCTTTGCCGGTACTCTTCCTGAACCACGCTGCGCTCAGACTTAAAGTTCGGCTCGTCAACCGTCAACCCTGAAAGTCGATCGCCTTCCGCCCAAAGGAGCGTCTCCAGATAATTTGACGGCACGACTTCGTAATAGACGGTGACGTCGGGATTCGTGAAAGCGTTATTAAAGCCGCCGACATCTTCGGTCAAGCGATCCATCATCTCCGACTTCATGTTTTTAGTAGCCTTGAACATGATGTGCTCGAAGAGATGTGCGAAGCCGCTGCGCCCGGCCGGATCGTCTTTCGAGCCGACGTGATACCAGACCTGAATGGCGACGGTTGGATTCGAATGATCTACTGCGCTAATAACGCGCATGCCGTTCGCGAGTTTCTGTTCCTGAAAATTGAGGCGGGGAATGGAAACCTGCGCCGCTGCGTTTGCAATGTAAAACAACTGGGCCAAGCCCAGCGCCAGCAGCGCGAACAGAGTTCCGAGTTTTCGTTGACTCATACGTTGCTCCGAATTATTAGAAGGAATGACCGGTACGGTGATTAGGATGATGCCGCAAGCTTGGTCGTTGTTCATGTAGGCTGATACTACGTCGTTTTGAACTGCTCGGTTTCAAGGGGTGTCTAATCCAAATCGAGGGGATTGCGATACGGTTTGTCTTTGTCCTTCTCCGCCCGTTTCATCGCGTCCTGAAACTTCTCCTGAAGGATGCGATCGCGATCCTTCATCGAGCTCAACTCCTGCGAGAAGATTTGTTCACGTACCGCCTTCTGCTTGTCGAGGCCCTTCACCATTTCATCGAAGGAGGCGAGCGGCTTGCTTTTCTCCTCATGAGAAATGAGTGCACCAGTCTGCGCATCGACAGTCAAAGTCGCCTCGCAACATGGGCAGATGATAGTGAAGCGCGTCGTGTCTGACATGGCATGCACCTCGGTAATCTAAGCCTGAAGTTCCAGGACGAAAGTATAACACTGACGGGAGGTCCACGTTCTTCTCAAACTGCCCACGGGACTCATGCAAAAGGGCGGCTTCGTCAGCCGCCCCTCTGGCACCGCGCAACTCATGTTATTTTGTTACGGCGTTACAGCTTTCTTGATCGCCTTACCGGTTTTCTTTGCGCCTTCAGCCGTTTTGTCGGCTACCGTCTTGGCTCCGGAAACTGTTTTGTCCGCCGCGGTCTCAGCCGCAGATGCAGTCTTGCTGCCCACGGTCTTCGCTCCTTCAACCGCCTTGCCGCCGACATCTTCAGCCTTGTCGGCTATGAATCCGCCGGCATCAGCCAGCGTATTGCCCGTTGCCGTTAGCGCGTCGCCAACTTCGTCCTTAAGTTCCTTTGCCGTGCCGTTGGGGGCATACACCGTCGTAGTCTTTTGGCCATTGCGTGTGGTTACGACAACTTTGGCCACGCGTGGGTTGTTATGAAAGACACGCGTTTCAGTTTTGACTCCGCTGGCGTCGGTGGTGGTCGTAATTACACTATCATCCGGGCCAGGGCGCGTTTCGTTAGCCGCGACCGTGGCGTTAGCGTTAGCGTTGGTGTTTGCAATCGTGTTGGTGTTGTCGGTCGCACTGCAACCCGCAGTCAGCGCCAGCGCTGCCAGCCCGAAAACACTTAGAAGCTTCTTTCTCACTTTATCCTCCTCATTAAATGCGGACAGTTGAATGTTTTAGAATTTCGCAACCGACGTGCCAGCCCCGGTGTTGTGGTGATTAGCATTTGAGTGCGACTTAATCATTGATTGGTCAACGGCAAACGGAAAAACCATACGCGACGCGGCTATTCGGCGTTCAGTTACCGTACGAGTCACCTGTTATTCCTTGGGCGCTCCGTCACGAATTGCGGGTCGAGTCCACGCCCTTGCGGGCGTGGCTATTCACTGCCGGCCCTCCGGGCCTAAGGTATCGAACTTGGACAGTGTGAAATCGGACTTTTTGTGCAGAGCCGCTAACATCTGAAATTTCTGACGCTCCGAGACCATTTTGGGCTACACTTCTCCGCCTAAATCACAGACCCGTTACCTGCAAGGAGCATCAGCAATGAACCATAGTTCCATAGCTCTCGCTTTTCAGGACACCGCCGCCGACTCTTCAACCTGGATTATTATCGGCGTAATCCTAGTACTGCTGTTTCTGTTTGTCGTTGTCGTCGCTATTGGTCTGGTTGTTTTCTTCGTGATGCGTAAGCGGAAGAAGGCGCAGACCGCAGCCGTCGGTTCGGAACTTTCGAGCGGGCCAATGGCAGATATTCCGGCGTACTCGGATGAATCGGCGTCGGCGATCTCAGAAGCGGCAGTGGCTGTCGATGCTGCACCGCCCGCGTTCGAAGCTGCTCCTCCGGTTGAAGAAATTCACGCGGACCTCGCGGAAGCCGCAGCACCCGCAGGCGCGCCCTCCGGTGATCTGGATTTCGATCCTTCGCGCACGGTAGCGATTACACGAGAGAACACCGTAACTATCGACTACGGTCGCATCAAGTTTGTGTCGGGAGTTTTATCAGGGCAGGAATTTCCGGTGCAGCCCGAGGGTGCGTACATCGGACGCGAGGCAAGTCTTTCGCAGATCGTGGTCGCCGATCCAAGAATCTCAAAACGCCACCTCTGGATTGGAGTGAAGGATGGTCTGGTGAAAATTCTGGATCAGGACTCACGCAACGGGACCTTCATCAACGATCCTCGTTCAGACCGTATTACCGAGTCGGTCTTGAGCAGTGGCGATACGGTCATTCTCGGTGAGTCGGACGTTGCCCGCTTCGAATACCAAATGTAATCAACGAGTGTTGTGGTCACTATCATGACACTCAGGGTTTAGCCTTACTCAACTATGATGTCGCCGTCGTCAACCCGCAAATTAGTTGCGGCTGCCGTTCTGCTTGTCGCGACGGCGTCCGTCACGTTTCCTCAAACTTACAAACCCGCCGCCGAGTATCAGTCGTTGCTGAATATGCGTTTCTATGAAGCGAACGGGGGCTTTTTAGTTGAGAACGTGCAGCTTGTTTTTCCCCCAGAGACGAAGCCAGCCGCAGAACTAGTAATTTCGAAGGTAAACGGCGGCGGCGAATGGAAGATTCCGCTGCGCTATGAGGCCTATCCAGAGTTTCCGGCGTTCGGTAATCTCGTTCCCGCCGGAGTTCCTGGTGGCATGACAATCGATCAAGGCGGCGATTTCATGATGACTGTGAAGCTCGGCGACACAGTCATTACCCAAATGCCTTTCTCCATGAAACTGGAGCAGGGTAACGATCCCTTTAAGCCCCAGAAACGTTATGTGCGGGAGGGACCGTGGCGCGACCTGGCCTTCCTGGCCGTGCCGATGGACGACTCAACGCCGAATATTATTTTTAATTTTTGGCTAAGCACGCGTGAGTTGCCGGCCGGCCTGACAAGTCCAAAAGTTAACGTTCATTTGCTGCTGGGCGCGCAGGAGATCGGTGTTACGCGCTCGCCGCTCATTCCGAGTTACATCGACTGGACTTTTTTCACGAAGGAATTGGTAACTCCCGCGGGCCTCGCACCCGGCTCGCCACACTATCTCACTATGGCCGATTTGAAACGCGACGGCGACTACACCGTCGTGCTCAAAGCCAACGGCCAGCCCTTCAAGTCTTACAAATTTCAGGTCAAAGGCGGCTCGATTGTGCGCGCAGATTCGAGCCGCCTCGACTTCGAACCGCATGCTTCGTTCATATCTCCGCGCTTCGTCGACATTTCGGCGGGCAGTAGTTCTCGTTACCACATGCGAGACATGTTTTGGGTGAAGAAAGCTGCGCGGTAGCCCTCGCAAACTTCCACAAAAACAGGACTGAATCTAAATCGCGGCGACAACTATGGCTGCAACGGTTGACGTTGCCGAAGCGGATCGAATAAAAAATTATCTGTCCGTTTCGGACGGAGTAATGCATTTATTCCATCGCTTTAAGGGAGGATTTATGGGATACCGAAACTTCATCGCTTCATCGCGCAATACTTTTATTCTTTTAACCTTGATCATGTCGCTGATGCTCGCTGGCGCCTGTAACCGGAGCGCGAATCAGCCTGTCCGTTTTGCGTCGAGTTCCGACCCCGGCGTCGGCAACGCTCCGATTAGCAATCAGCCGGCAAATCCGTCTGCGCCGCCGGTGCTCTCGTACGCTGACATCGTGAATCGCGTTTCGCCGGCCGTGATAACTATCCATTCTGAAATGCGCGTGCGCGCGCCGCAGCAATATCCGTTCATGAACGATCCGTTGTTCCGCCAGTTCTTTGGCGACCGGGTGCCACAACAAGCCCCGGAACAACGACGCAGCGGTTTGGGTTCGGGCGTCATCATCAGTACTGACGGTTACATCCTGACAAACCACCACGTGATCGACGGCGCGGAACAGATTAAGGTCGACCTTAACGACAATCGCACACTTGACGCTCGAGTGATTGGCTCAGATCCGCCAAGCGATCTCGCGGTACTGAAAGTTGATGCGACCAACCTGCCGGTTTTGGCTTTGGGTAATTCGGATAACGTTCGGGTCGGCGATGTGGTGCTGGCAATAGGTAACCCCCTCGGCATTGGACAAACGGTGACGATGGGCATCATCAGCGCCAAGGGACGTCAGACCGGACTCAGCAGCGGCGCCTTCGAAGACTTTTTGCAAACAGACGCGCCGATCAATCAGGGCAACTCCGGAGGCGCGCTGGTGAGCACCAACAGTGAACTTATCGGCATCAACTCTCAGATCCTTTCGCCGTCAGGCGGCAGCATCGGCATCGGCTTTTCCATTCCTTCGAACATGGCTCGTGCGATTACGGACACGCTCGTGAAGAGCGGCACCGTTCATCGCGGACAACTGGGTGTCGTTGTCGTCCGGGCGAATTCCGAACCAGCTAGGGAGTTGGGAATCAAGGACGCGACCAAGGGTGTGGTGGTAGCTCAGGTACAGCCAGGCAGTGGAGCTGATCGAGCGGGGCTGAGAAAGGGCGACTTAATTACGTCGTTCAACGGCACTGACATAAACGATCCAAATGTGTTTCGGAACCAGGTAGCCAGCACCGCGCCAAACAGCGTGATTACATTAAACCTCGTTCGTGATGGCCGCGAGATGCAAGTACGAGCGACGTTGGGTGAGTTTACGCCGAAGCCGGATCGCGAAAGCGAAGTACCTCGATAACCTGACTGAGGCGGTGACTCGTTAGCGTCACCGCCTCACCATTACAAACTTCGACACATTTCGCTACCCCAGGGAGTAGCCACGGCGCGAGCGTACCCAAGCCTCACTTCGCCGAATTTCCAATCCGGGCGCTGCCAGATCGAGCCGTCAGCAAACTCGATGCGATTGATCACGACTTTCTCGGTGCCCGGATTTGAACCTTTCTTTGCCAGCATGTCGACACTGACGACGTCCTGAGGACCGGAAAGGCTGAACACCTGCAGCTCCTTTTCTTTTTCGGGCTTCACTGCCACCCCGCAAAGAAACTGCCTTCGTAACAAAGGCTCGGCATCGGGCGTCGCCTTGAACTGGTATTCCCAAAAGATAATTTCAATCGGACGCGAACTCGCGTTGCGTATTTTCGTGCGGTAGGCGAAACCGTCCACGGTCCTGGGACCGCGCGACTCCTGAACTGCCTTTTCCAACGCGGAGCTCCGTCCATCGATCGTGTCGAGGTTCGGATCCCTTTCGCCCGGCGGCGCATTGGCGCGGCGGTTCCGTTCGAAATTCTTATTTTGGGGAATCATCGCCGGAGCGGGTCCGGTACCAGTGTCCACTTGGGGTGCCACCTGACGGTCTTTCGACCACTTAAATGAGACGACCGTCACGGGCGATTCATCACCGGAGGTAACAGGCATTGGATTTTGAGGATAGAGGGCAATGAGAAGCACTGACGACAAGATACTCTTCATAACCAGACCTCCCGTAAAAGTGTGTGCTTTTACGTAACGCTATGAGATTGGAAAGTGGAGCCGGTGACGATGTCACCCGCTTCCCTGCTGGAGACACGAGATTGGGTAACTTTACTCCGCGACTGACAAGCGCGAGGATAACACGGAAAAAGGAAAATAACGGGCTAAAGGAAACGCCTTGCCAGGAGCTCTAGTAGCTAGGGTTCCCAGCGGCTTTGCCGCCTGAGGTGCGGATTTCCGGCCGCTAGTCTCTCACGCAGCGGAAACCCAAATGATTCGTGCCCGTCCCCACTTCGCCCTTGCCGCGCGTGCCAACGATGTACCGCGAACAATACTGATCAGTGCACAGAAACGATCCCCCGCGGTGGACTTTCTTCGGCTCGTTCGGTTCGGAAGGATCGTACGGCGAATCTGGTCCGCGCGGATTGCGCGCTACGCTGCCGGCCCGTGCGAGTTGCATGTAGTAATCGGGCCGATACCAGTCGCTAGTCCACTGCCAGACATTGCCGGCCATGTCGTATAGTCCGTAGCCATTCGCCGAGTACCTGGCCACCGGCGCGATACCGATGAATCCGTCCTCGCCGGTATCCTTCATGGGAAAGCTGCCCTGGTGAGTGTTAGCCATGAACTTGCCACTACCACAGAACTCTTCACCCCAGACGAAGGGCTCGCCCGCACGGCCGCCACGCGCCGCAAACTCCCACTCGGCTTCCGTCGGCAGACGCTTCCCGGCCCATTTCGCGTAGGCGTCAGCGTCTTCATAGGCAACGTGCACAACCGGGTAGTTCTCTTTTCCTTTTAGGTCGCTTTTCGGCCCCAGCGGATGCCGCCAGTTAGCTCCCGGAATGTAGCTCCACCATTGAAGATGATTGTCTAAAGAAACCGGATGATCCGGCGGAGAAAAGACTACCGAACCGGCGACGAGATTCTCCGGCGGAGCTCCGGGAAAGTCTTCAGCGCGCGGTGTCCGCTCAGCGACGGTTAAATAGTTCGTAGCTTTAACAAACGCAGCGAACTGCGCATTGGTAACGTCGGTTTTATCCATGAAGAACCCGTCGACGTATACACGGTGAATCGGCCGTGCATCTTCGGTGGCCTGCATGCCGACCTCATCCAGGTTCGGTGGATCGTTCGCGCCCATGGAAAATTCGCCACCGGGAATCCAGACCATGCCCTCGGGAGCAGTGCCGGGAGCAGCGGCTGAGTTTGTGACAGTCGCCGTGAATCTGTTCGCGCCTGTTGAAATTGTCGCCGCATCAGTAGTCATCGAACTTGGGCGTATCGCGCTGGTCTCGACGACAGAACGCGGACGTATAACCTTCACAGCCAGTACCGCTCCGGCCCCGACGACAACGAGGCATAACGCCAACCACAAGCCGCTGCGAAGACTGACGCGGAAAGGAATTCGTTTGCCTGCTTTTGTTTGCTGCTTTTTCACAATCTGTCCGAGTCGCAGATTGAATCAATAATAGATATTAAAAGCCAGTCCCAATGCTTTTACGCGCCCCGGTTGCGAGCGGCTGTCGTTCTGCCGCGTTACGTACACGTCAAGCACAAATTGTTTCCTGGGATGGATGAGACTAATCAAGGGCGCTCCTCCCTTGAGCGTGAGCTGCACGCCGGCCGCTACGCGGTTCCGATTCCAGCTGTCGAAACGAGAATCGTAGAACGCTTCGATAGAGCCGTAAGGAGTGACACCGCGATTCAGCACTTTGAACTCACGTTCGAGCGTCACGCGATTGCGATACCGCGACGAAAACTCGCCGTTCAGCCAACGCACATCCTCGCGATTGCGATCGCTCAGGAGAATCTCCAGTGGCAGCGGTTGCCGCACCGTCTGCTCGAAGATAATCCGGTGTTCTTTGAAAGGGTCGCTGCCGCCGAGGGAAAAACCGTAGCGATAGCCGGTGCGCAAACTGATCTTTTTCCTGAACTGGTAATCGAGGTGAGCACCGACCCACCCTTCCGTGTTCTCCCTCGTCTCTTCAAGCTT
>JBKPNP010000309.1:0-1465 GCA_046732775.1 Acidobacteriota bacterium | reverse complement strand
CGCAACGTCGAATGCATTCTCGATTCAATGGAGCGACTCGGCATTCGCTACGACTTATTGGCGCGGGAGTCTGACATCCTGCACCTGCATTTTTGGGATCGTGCGTTTGAGTTGATGAAGGAAGCTGGGGTCCTTCGACTCGAGAACCAGGGGAAGCACGCCGGTTGTTGGGTGATGCCGTTCGAATCGCATACCGGCACGGATGAACACGAGTCAGACAAAATTATCGTGCGCTCGAACGGCACGGTCACCTACACCGGCAAGGACATCGCCTATCAACTTTGGAAACTCGGCCGCCTCGGTCTCGACTTCAACTACAAACCTTTTCGTTCCTATCCTGACGGTCACGTAACCTGGGTCACGACCACCGAGCCGAACGCTGAAATCCTGCCAGAAGTGCCGCGACCAAACTTCGGCGGCGGCGTCAAAGTCTATAACGTGATCGATTCGCGTCAGGCCTACCCGCAGGAAATCGTCGCGCGTGGAGTTGCGGCGGTAGTGCCTGACGTCGGAACAGACGCGAGTGTTCACTTCGGTTATGAGATGGTCGCGCTCTCGCCCGCCGCCTGTGCCGAGATGGGTATCGAGTTGAGTGAAGAAGATCGGACGCGACCATACATCGAGATGAGCGGTCGGAAAGGGCTGGGAGTAAAAGCTGACGACTTGATCAACCGGCTCGAGACCGACGCGTTACGCGAAGTCGCGACCCGGCACGCTGAACTATCGCCAGACGAACAGAAGGCTACCGCCCATGAAATCGCAGTGGGCGCCTTGCGCTATTTTCTGCTGAAGTTCACGCGCAATTCCGTGATCGCCTTTGATTTCAAGGAAGCCCTTTCGTTCGAAGGAGAAACCGGGCCTTACTGCCAATACGCCGCCGTTCGTGCCAATTCAATTTTCCGAAAGCTGGATAGTGACGCAGTTGCGCGAGCCGAAGAACTGATCGCAGCAAGCACGGAACAGTCAAAAATTGCCGACGTCTTCGACGACGAGGCGGGCACGGAAATCTGGACGCTGGTAATGCTGGCCGAGCGACTCGACGAAGTTGTCGCGCAGTGTGCTGCGTCAGCTGAACCAGCGAACCTGGCGAAGTACACCTTCACACTCGCGCGCGCATTCAACCTCTTCTACCATCGTCACCGGATCATCACTGAAACCGACGCCACGCGGCGCGCCGTATTGATCGTGGCTGCCAATATCGCGCGTCGCCGCTTGACCGCCGCGCTCGCCGTCCTCGGGATCGCGGTGCCGGAACGCATGTGATTAGTTGTCCGACTAGCTTCAGCTTGTCGATGCAACGACAAACTAAAGTTTGTCGGACATATCTAAACTGTACATTTAACAAAAGCTGAGAGTATAAAAGTCCCATGTTAATTGTGATGAAAGCAGACGCGACCGAAGGCCAGGTTGAGGCCGTCGTGCGCGTCATTCAGGAACTTGGCTATCGCGCGCACCCGATGCCGGG
>JBKPNP010000308.1:0-3500 GCA_046732775.1 Acidobacteriota bacterium | reverse complement strand
TGGTCGGCCCCGACTGCGATTAACCGCGAAGTCTTTGGGCCGCGTCGCGGCATTCGTTTTACGATTTCAATTTGTTTCGCGCTGACGATGTCGGCGGCCAGGGCCGTTAGCCGTGCGCCTTCAGCGATGCGCAGCTTCGTGCCTTCAGGCAAATCACGCACGTCGTCTTCCGTAATGACTGACTTTGACGATTCGTCCCGCACGTTTGTTGTTTGTGAGTCGGTTGCCGGAACAGTGTCGACAAAACGCGTCGCAGACTCGGGCGGCGGCAACGCGTCGGCAGGTAAGGATTTGTCGAGCACGTCGCGAACGAGTGCTCTTATGCGATCGCGGGTTTCGTTGTCGGGCATAAGTGTCAGTGGTCAGTGAACAGTGGGACAGTGGGCACTTAAGAACTCAGTAGTCAGGAGTCAGAACTAAACTTCTGAGTCCTGAATCCTGAATCCTGAGTCCTACGCTTAGACCTCTCGCAGATCCAGCAACCGGCCTGCGGACGCGACGACTTTGCCGTCGCGGATTTTCATATCGACCCGACCGACGTAAATTCCGCTGCGGCCCACCTGGAAAATAATTGTGTTACCACCAGAAGGCGTTTTCGTTATTACCGGCTCCTTCATGAACGTGTGCGTATGGCCACTCGCAATGAAATCGATGCCGTCGACTTGCGCCGCCACTTGGCTGTCGCCGACGCCGCCGGCTCTGGCGTCAGGGTAGTATCCAAGGTGCGACATTCCGATTACCACCGTGCATCGCTCGCGTCCGCGCAAGGCGGCCACCGCATCTCGCGCCGACTTGACCGGATCGTTGTACGTGACGCCCTTGAAGTTAACCGGCGTAATCAAATTGTCGGGACTGACTCCCATCCCAAACAATCCCACGCGCACGCCCGCAATCACTCGCACGACGTATGGCTTCACGCGGCTCTCCAGCGGCGTGCCGCGCACATCGTAATTACACGAAACGAAATCGAAGTTAGCGAATTTCATCGCCGCCGCCAGTGCGTCAACGCCGTTGTCGAAATCGTGATTGCCCAGAGTCACTACGTCGTAACCGATCAGCGACATCGCCTTATACTCAACTTCACCTTTATAGAAATTGAAGTAAGGCGTTCCCTGAAAAACGTCGCCGGCATCAATCAACAACGTGTTTGGATTCTCTTTCCTGATCCGCTTGACCAGCGTCGCTCGCCGCGCGACCCCGCCCTTGTCGGGATACGTCCGGTCGTTTGCCGGAATCGGGTCGATCTGTGAATGGGTGTCGTTAGTGTGCAGAATCGTGAACAGCTTTTCGCCGGCAGCCAAATCGAAAAGCGGCGTACCGATCGCTGCGTACGCGGGCGACGCCAATAACTGGAGCGCAGCTCGCGGCGAACTCGCCATCAGTCCTCCGGCAATTGAAGCTTTGAGAAAACCCCTCCTGGTAATCATGGTTTTGGCTCCTCTGCGCCACCTGATGCAGCACGATCGAAAACGAAACGGCCGTCTAACTTCGATTTGATTTCGCGACCGGCTGCGGTTTCGGCTTTGACGTAAGCAGAAATTGCGTCGCGAATGGTGACCTCGAGCGGACGAGTGTTTTTTGCCTGCTTCAGCACCGCCGCGTAATCGCCACCAGTCACATTCAACAAATAATCAATGCTGATTACGGTGTAGAGAGCTTGTGGATCGATCTCTTTATCCGTTCCGTCAACAATCAACTTCGCACTTTCAAATTCCGGTCTCTTCTCGGCGTTGAGGCGATAAGTGACGCGCGCGCCAGACTGCGCGTCTCCGTGAACCATCATCACGCGCAACAGCTCCAACACCTGCGCGCCCGTTAAATCAAAAGCGACGAGGGCATTTTCGAACGGCAACAATTCAAAGACATCGCGCAATTTCAGTTCGCCTTCAGTGATCGCGTTCTTGCGCAGCCCGCCGTTGTTGGTTACAGCGAGCATTACCGGTTTGCCAAGTTTCTCGCTAGCGCGCGCGCGTATGCCGTCAGTCACAAAATTGCCCAGCGATCCCGCACCCACTCCACCCTTTCGCAAATCGCCTTTGAGTTTTCCGATTACCTCGTCCAGCGCGCGAACCTTTGGCGCGTAAGCCGTCAGCATTTGGTTTACCGCCGGATCATCGGGGATTGTGTTATCAACCGGCGCCAGCGACGCATTAACTTGAACCTGGGCAGGCGTCGCAGCCGGAGCAGGGTGGGCGGCAGTTTGGGCGAATGCGCTTTGCGCAATGCCGGCGAGCAAACAAAACAATAAGCTGCGCTTAAAAAGCGCGAAGGCGACTCTGGTCACTTCTGATTCCTTTGCGGAGAATATAACAGTCTATTTTCTGGACACGATTGACCTGCGCGGAGAGCTTGAATAGTATGTCGCACCATCAGGCAGATTCGCAACAACATTTGCTCTTCCGCTTACGGTTAGATCGTTCATGCGAGGAGATATCGAATTGGCTACTTCTTCCGCTCAAATCACATCGGAATTCACCAACCCCAATCTCGAAGTGCTTCTGTCACAACAAGCACTACAGCAGCGCATCCAGGAACTCGGCGCGCAAATCACGCGCGACTACGCCGGCCTGAATCCGCTGTTGATCGGCGTGCTGAAGGGCGCCTGCTTTTTCCTGAGCGATCTGCTGCGCGTGATTGACACGCGTTTGAGCATCGAGTTTATGGCGATCTCGAGCTACGGTTCGTCGACGCGCACGTCTGGTGAAGTTCGCATCATGAAAGATTTGGACGTGCCCATCGAAGGCCGGCACATTCTGGTGGTGGAAGATATCGTCGATACGGGACTCACGCTTTCCTACCTGCTGGCGAACCTCGAATCGCGCGGCGCCGCAAGTGTAAAGCTGGCGGCCCTGCTCGATAAATTCGAACGCCGCGAAAAGGACGTAAACATCGATTACCTCGGCTTTCAAATACCTGACGCGTTCGTGGTCGGCTATGGACTGGATTACGCCGAACGGTATCGCAACCTTCCGTTCATCGCAGTTCTAAAGAATCCAGAAGCATAGGTTTCCTGTGCCGTCACGCAAGGCCGAACCGCTGGGTCGTAGCCTAATTTGACATTCTCTGTGTCACCTCCGTGTCCTCTGTGTCTCAGTGTTGAATGCTTGCCTAAGATTTTTCCACCACAGAGGCACAGAGGACACGAAGGTGACACAGAGAAAGCTGAAATTAGGTCACTACCGGCCGCTGTGAGCGCGGACCCAACTACGGCCCGCGTCCATTTCTCGAGGAAAATGAGTATGAAAAAGCCACTGCTGCTTTTTTCGGTTTTGCTGCTCTGCTGTTGTGCCTATTCCGCATCCGCGCAAACCGACTGGTCGAAAGTTGAAGTCAAAGCCATCAAGGTCGCGGGCAATGTTTATATGCTGCAAGGCAGCGGCGGAAACATCGGTGTGTCGGTCGGCCCCGACGGCATTCTCATAGTTGACGATCAGTTCGCGCCGCTCGCCGATAAGATCCGAGCAGCACTCAAAACATTAGGCGACGGCAAACTGAAGTTC
>JBKPNP010000307.1:0-7932 GCA_046732775.1 Acidobacteriota bacterium | reverse complement strand
GTCGACGGCGACGCGCTGTTTGACGTGATGATGCGTTGCGGGCGCCGTCGCGGAATCGAATTTCGTATTGCGCCGAGCCTGTTTAATTGTTTGCCCAGCAAGACGGAAGTCGATCAAATTGGCGCTCTGCCGATGATTCGGCTGTTTCGCGAACCACTCTCGGATTTTGCCCGCGGTGTGAAGCGTATTTCGGATTTAGTGATCGCTGCACTTACGCTTGCTTTGCTCGCGCCGGTTTGGCTGTTGATTGCTTTGCTTATCAAAATCGATTCAAAAGGTCCGATTTTGTACGCGCAGGAACGCGTCGGCATGGACGGCCGCATCTTCCTCGTCTACAAATTCCGGACAATGCGAATGAACGCCGACAGCGAAATACATCGAGAGTATCAGCGCAAATTTATTGCTGGAGATGCTGAGGCAAACGTTGGCGACGCAGATAGTCCGGCTTACAAACTGCGCGACGATCCGCGCATCACCAGGGTGGGACGGATTCTTCGCCGGTTGAGCCTTGATGAAGTGCCACAGCTTTTCAATGTGCTCAGCGGTGATATGAGTGTGGTTGGCCCACGCCCGCCAATTCCCTACGAGGTTGAGGCTTACGAGTTACGCCATCGCCGCCGGCTCGATATGAAGCCGGGGCTGACGGGGTTATGGCAGGTATCTGGCAGAAACCGTTTGCCGTTTGAGGAGATGGTTAAGCTGGATCTTTTCTATATCGAGAACTGGTCGTTGCTATTCGATCTGAAAATTATTCTGCGCACGGTTTTGGTCATGTTGCGGGGGGACGGCTATTGATGGGAAGCGCGCGACTCGTTGGACGCCGAAACGCTTTGCAGTTTGTCTGGATCTTGTTCGTTGTCTCAACCGTATGTTTCGCCGGCAGCCTTGAGCCGGAACCTCAGTTTAGAGAATACAGAGCACCCATTTGGCGCGGCAAGAAAGCTCCACTCAATTTGAGCAGTCATCCTCTTGCGCGGAAGTTTCGCACGCTAATTCGGGAACAAATGCGTGACGCGGGTGTGAATTTCGCCGGCCACTACACGCTCGCATCGATGGGCTGCGGCACCGGATGTTCAATCACCGCCATCGTCGATCGACGCAACGGTAATGCGTATTTTCCTGATCAGCTGAATGGGTGGACCGGCATCGTAGGCGACTACGAATACGCGGAGAACGAGGAGCCCTGGACGTTTCACGCCAATAGCAGACTGCTGAGAGCAATCGGTCGTGAACACATCGGCAACCTCGCGGAAGAGCACTACGGCCCAAGCGGAATTTATTATTACGAATGGAAAGACAACCGGTTGGTCCGCGTGAAGCTTAAACCGGTTGGCTCTTATCCTGAATCCAGTGCTGTTCGTAATCTGAAAAATCTCGTCATCGGCCCTCACGTCATCCGGTGAACCACGAATCAAACGTACCGGGGAAAGTTGCGAGAGCGCTCGACGGCGCGATCGTGGCCTTTCTTTTTGTGTTCGCCGCGGCGGCTCCGAACTCGATTGCGGCGACGCAGAGTGCGTGGCTGATCGGCATGCTACTGTGGGTTGTTCGCTTTGCTTTTCAGCCAACTCCAAGACTGCGACGGACGCCGATTGATTATCTAATTCTCGGATTCTTCATTGTGTCGGGAGTGTCGTCTTTTCTCTCTTACGAGCCGACAGTTTCGATCGGAAAACTGCGTGCGGCGGCACTCTTCACGATTCTTTATTTGTTCGCCGAGAACGTTCCGTCGTTGCGGGTTGCGCGTTTACTTGCGCTGACTTTATTGGCTGCTTGCCTGGTGAATGTTGTTTACACCGGCGCCGAGAGGCTGGTGGGTAGGGCCGTAAAGGTTGAGGGCGTTTCGAACACCAGTCCGCTTTACCAGGCAGGGATTCGTGACGGCGATACTCTGCTTGAAGTCGACGGCAAGAAACTACAGTCGCCGCAGCAACTGATCGACGCACTCGTCAAAAATGATCCCAACCCGGCAGCTGTTTTGACGTACCGTCATGAGCTACAACCCACTTTCAGCGTTCGACGCGGCACTCTGTTGCCGGGTAACACCCTCACTGAACAATTGGGCATCGCGGGGTGGACGCGCGGTCGCGATTGGCGCGCGACCGGCTTCTACGGGCAGTTTGTTACTTACGCCGAGATGTTGCAGTTAGTCATCGCATTAGCGATTGGCATCTTTGTAAGTTTTCAGCGCAAGCGAAGTTGGAGCGGCGCGCTCATGCTTTCGGCGATAGCGGCTATGGGTGGAGCGCTAATGTTAACCGTTACGCGCGCCTCATGGTTCGGTTGTTTGATTTCCACTGTCGTCATCCTTCTTGCCGGCAGCGGCAAACGAACGTTGATTGTGTTTGGGGTATTAGCATTGCCGCTAATCCTCGCGGCAGTTGTCGTGCTTCAACAAAAGCGCAATGTTTCATTCATCGACCAAACTGATCAATCTACAACCTGGCGTCAGACCGTCTGGCATGAAGGATTCCAATTGCTTATCAGCAAACCACGCCATCTGCTGGTGGGAATTGGGATGGACTCAATAAAGCGGCGTTGGCGATCGTGGGGCATGTTCGAAAACGGTCACATCCCCTGGGGACACATGCATTCGAACATCTTGCAAATCGCGCTTGAAAGAGGTTTGCCGGCGCTTCTTCTTTGGCTCGGTTTTCTGCTCGTTTACGCACGGACAATCTGGCGTTCACTCCGTAAAAAGTCTGAACAACAATGGATCGAGCGCGGCGTTCTTTTGGGGGCGCTGGGCGGCTTAGCCGGTTTCTTCACGTCAGGTTTAGTCCATTACAACTGGGGCGATTCGGAAGTGGTAATGGTGTTCTTCATGATCGCCGGGCTCTCTCTTGCTATCACTCACCACTCAACGACTCTCACAACCCGTCAACATAACCGTGACTCGTAGTCAGGCAAAATAAAAGGAGCCGGGCGAAACCCGACTCCATGCTGGGGTGAAAACTAGATGATTAGCTTGGGGCTCGCAGCTTGGATGAATTGAGGTAGCTACAAGCGGCTGTTACCTGAATCGCTGTCCGCGCGGGGGATAGTGATTTCAATCGCGGGCAAGGCCCCAGGTTTGGTACTAGTCCGAGGGATGAATGTAACCACGCAGAATATTTGCGCCGTTTACTTCAGTGGGTGAACCCGTGGAATTGAAGCCTGCCGAATTGTGTTGCTCGATTTTCATGACCCTGCACTCCTGCCAAGTTTTCGGGATGGCTAACCAACCTCTACTGGCATATCGCTTGCCAACTGTCATCGCGCGAGCGCTGAATTAGCGATTTTCTCGCCATTCTGAACGATCTTTGATTTCAAGCGGTGCTTCCTGACCGATAACTCGTCGCGATGACTGATTCATCTCAGCGCTGAGGCTACGAGACGATTCCGATGAACAGACCCAACAGTTCATTGAGACTTTCGTCGGTCAAACCATAGATGTTGCCAGGGGTCGTGCTGATGCCGCTCGGCGTGCCGTAGATGTTGCCGGGAGCAGTGGTCATGGTGTTAGGCGAACCATAGATGTTACCGGCGCGGCCGTAGATGTTGCCGGCGAAAGTCGCGGTTGACATTGCCATGGTTAAGAGGGATGCGCAAAGGATTGTTTGAAAGCGTTTCATTTGAATTCTCCTGTTCCGAGCGATTAACTGAGAGGGTTTGCCAGTTTGAAGGTCTGCCACTTTCCGATGTCAACTTTCAATCTAGCTGCCCGTTTCAACTTGTTCGGCTATCCCTATTTCAAGGTTTGTGCCACGCGAATTCCCGTTCTAGTTACGTCCATAAAGTCAACGGATTGAACAGTTTACGGCGAGTTAGCAGCTCGACGGGAAGTGAGCCACCAAACTCCTCAAAAGTGTTTATCTGGTATACAAAAATGAAGGAGGACTGAGCGAAAACCAAGAAATCCCCATTGTTTTCGGAAGTTTGTCCAAAAAAGTATTCCTGTTACCGCAGTATGCAGCTGTATACTGAGTAGCCAGTCAGCGGATGTCGCCCCTTACAGCGACAAAAGCTAACCGCCAAAGATGTTCTGCCAGCTCCCCTGCAATTCCAATTAAGTTCTTCGCCTTCTTAAACAACAATAATGCGACTTATTGCCAACGCAATTCAGAACGACGAGCACCCCCTGGGCACAATCAGTGATCAGGTCTTGGAATGTTGCCGCATTGCGCGAGAAAAACTGGAGGTCGGCGACTACGACGCGGGCTGTGCCGTGTTGCAACGTTGGTGGACGATCGGCCAGTGGCCAAAACAGGCTGGCCTCAGTCAATTGGCGGCCGCAGAACTACTCCTTACCGCCGGCACGTTAAGCGGCTGGGTTGCCAGCACTCGTCATCTCGACGGCGGCCAGAATTCCGCCGAGCGCCTTCTTAGCGGTGCCGTCGCGATGTTCGATCATCTCGGTGAGACGGCGCGTTCGGGCGAGGGCCGTGCTGAGCTGAGCTACTGCTATTACCGTCAGGGTTTATTCGACCTTGCACGAACCATGCTTCGATCGTCTCTTGATGATCTGGCCGACGGCGGCTCGGAGCTGCGGGGAATAGTGTTGATTCGTTTGGCGACTGTTGAATGCCATGCCAGCCGTCTTAATGATGCACTGAGCCTCCTCAACGAAGCGAATCGACTAAGCGACTATCTCAGTCCCTGGACGAAGGGCCGATTCCATTTGCAGTTTGCGACGACTCTGAAGGACTTGGGAATTGCAGAAAACCGCCCTGACTATTTCGATAGTGCACTCGAGCACTATCGGGACGCTTTTCTTCATTTCGACGGCATCGGCAATCGTCGTTACACCGCGATAGTTGAGAATAACCACGGTTACTTGTTATCTGCATTGCAAAGATTTGATGAAGCGCAACTGCATCTTGAACGCGCCCGGAAACTCTTCGAGGAGCTTGGCGATCAGGTTCGCCGCGCACAGGTAGACGAAACTCTTGCGCAACTGTATCTAGCCTCGGAACGATATGGTCTGGCGCAGCGGTCAGTGAGCCGCGCAGTGGAAACGATGGAGACCACCGGTGAAGAGGCGTTGCTGGGCGAGGCTCTCACCACGCAGGGTTTAGTACTTTGCAAACTTGGACGACGCCACGAGGCGAAGCCGATCTTGCATCGCGCGCGCCGCGTGGCTGAACGCTGTGGCGACTATGAAGGCGCAGGCCGCGCACTTTTAATCTTGATTGAAGAGATGTGCGACCAGCTGGGTGAAGACGAACGGCAGGAGATCGGAGCTCAAGCCAGCCAGTTGCTGGCAAACTCACAACATGCCGCCACCGCTGAACGCCTGCGGAATTGCCTGGAAAAAATTGCGGCAGCTCACGCGGAATACGAAGAGTTGCGTGAACGTGCCGCTCACGCCGAAAAGATGGCGGCGCTTGGCGAGCTATCATTTGGCGTTGCCCACAACGTTAACAATACATTGACTGGCATCCTCGGCCGCGCGCAGTTACTGATGCGAACTAAAGATGCGGAAAAAATCAGCGCCGGGATCGAGATGATAATCAAGAGCGCCGAAGACGGCGCGCACATCATCCGTCGCATTCAGGACTTCGCACGCCGCCAGCCGAGCCGGAAATTCGAACCCGTTTCGGTCGCTCAGTTGATGAAGGATGTTTGCGAGATGAGCCGTCCGCGTTGGGAATATTCCGGCACTGGCCCACAAGTGCGCCTGGCGCTTGCCGCTGACTGCACCGCGTTAATATCGGGTGATGCCGTTGAACTGCGCGAAGTGCTGGTTAACATGATCTACAACGCGATCGACGCGATGCCCGCCGGCGGCGAGATTCGCATGAGCTCACAGGCGGCCAATGGCCGCGTGGTCCTGACCATAACTGACACGGGAACCGGCATGACGCCGGAAGTTAAGTCCCGCTTGTTCGATCCTTTCTTCACCACCAAGGGAAAAGGCGGCACCGGAATGGGCATGGCCGTCAGCTTCGGTATCATTCGTCGTCACAACGGATCGATTGATGTAGAAAGCGAACCCGGACGCGGCACAACCTTCCGAATATCGTTGCCCGTTGATAAGGAAGCTCAGGCCAATAACGAAACTGCTGCAGCGGGAACCGAGTCAACCAGCACGGGCGACAAGACCACAGTATTGGTCGTTGACGATGAAAACGCCGTTCGCGAAGTGTTACGCGAAGCGCTGGAAGCAGAAGGCTGCGAAGTCCTTGTGGCCGAGAGTGGTGAAATGGCCTTGAATATCTATGACTCGCGAAACGGGAAGATCGATATTGTGTTCACAGATATTGGCATGCCCGAAATGAGCGGCTGGGAATTGGCTCGTGAGATTCGGAAACGCTCCACGACCGTACCGCTGGCTATCGTGAGCGGTTGGGCCGACGCGATTAGTTGCGACGCTCGCCAAGCTATCAAGGCTGATTGGGTAGTCTCAAAGCCGTTTGATATCGGAACCATCGCCCAGATTGCTAATGAGATCGCGACGAGACGACTTGCAAACAACTACTCACAACCCGAGGCTGTGGAAACTGATCTACGCGGATTGTTAGGAATGCAGTAGCCTCACGCGCTCGCGCTGAGTTGGTAGCGTTCGAGCTTGAGGTAGAGGCCGCGCCTCGTAAGTCCAAGTTCTCTCGCCGCACGCGAAATATTCCCGCCGTGCTTGCGCAAAGCGTCAGCAATCATGCGACGTTCAACATCAGCAAGCGCATCAGCCAAAGTCACATTTTGAAGAGTACTCGCCGGCATAGACGCCAGAGTGGAAGCGGGCGAACTTGGTGTCGCGGGCGCTGAAGTGCGTTTCAATTCCGGAGAAAGATGATCCGGTGTAATCACCGTTGCGTCTTCCGCGCGCGCCACCACACGCTGAATCTCATTGCACAATTGTCGAACGTTTCCCGGCCAATCGCTCACCATTAACAGGTCGACGGCAGGCGGTGTGATCTCGATGTCCCTCCGGCCAAATTTCGCCGAGTAATGGTTGATATAGTAGTTGACGATGGTCGGAATTTCGGAGCGCCGCTCTCGCAGCGGCGGCACTCGTAGGCGAATCACATTGAGCCGGTAGTAAAGATCTTCCCTGAACTTTCCTTGCGCCACCATATCCTCTAGGTCCGTATTGGTCGCGGCAATAATTCGCACGTCAACTTTCAATGGTCGCTGCTCACCGAGCGGTTGAATCTCACCTTCCTGTAGAAATCGCAGCAACTTCGGTTGCAGGTCGAGCGGTAGATCACCGATCTCGTCGAGGAACAGCGTTCCGCCAGCGGCGGTACGGATCACTCCGGCTGAATCCGTGACTGCGCCAGTGAAAGCTCCGCGTCGGTATCCAAACAGATAACCTTCGGACAATTCTTTTGGCACGGCCGTACAGTTGAACGGAACGAAAACTTTCGCTCGCCGCGAAGAGAGCGCATGAATCGCTCGCGCTACTAACTCTTTTCCGGTCCCGGATTCGCCTGTTACGAGAACTGTTACGTCAGACGATCTAATCTTGTGAACTTCTTCGACCAGCTTTGTCATCGCTGGACTGGAGTGGATGAATCCAGGCATCAGGCTGGTGCCGGTCAACTCTGCCGGTTGCTGGATACGGGAGCCTTTTTGAGAACCGGCTCGGAGTGCACAAACGTCCATTCCGAGTTCCGCCACTCGCATTAAGGGTTCGAGCGAAAGTCCTCCTGGCAGAGACGCCCGATTGCGTGGCGAGATATATAACGTCGCCATTGGGGCGTGCTGCGAGCGCAGCTGGAGAATGGTCGCGTCATTCTTTTTTGCGAAAGCGGCTTGCGCGGCCTCGTCGGGTATTTCGTCAAGTTGTTCAGCGATGCGCGCACTCTCGGCTGGCGTGCAGCCATGCGCAATCACAACCCGTCGCCGATTGTGTTCGCCGGGTTCGGTGATAATGACGGACTTCGCTCTCGTCTCCTGGCGCATGATGGCGGCAAGTTCGCGTAACAACAATTCGCGAGACGTCACTGC
>JBKPNP010000306.1:0-3942 GCA_046732775.1 Acidobacteriota bacterium | reverse complement strand
ACGACAGGTATCGAGGGATTTTTAACGGCAGGCGCGTGGTGTTTCTGAATGCTGATGACATCGCCGCCGCGCAGTTGCAGGCGGGCGATCGCGTGGATCTAGTGAGCCATTTCGAAGATGGAGAACGAGTGGCGCGCAATTTTGTTGTAGTGCCCTACAGCATTCCCAGGCGTTGTGCTGCCACTTATTTTCCCGAGACGAATGTGCTTGTGCCCATTGGCAGTGTGGCTGACAAGAGCAACACCCCCGCGTCGAAGTCTGTAGTGATTAGCCTTCGGCCTAGAGATCAGATGGCCGACGATTAGATGTCCGACAAACTTTAGTTTGTCGTAGTGGCCAAACCGATTAACCGCGACAAGCTAAAGCTTGTCGGATATAAAATGACTTTTCAACTTGAACAAATCGACGCCGCTTCCAAAGCAGAACTCTACGCGAACCTGGGAGCACAGCTTCGCAGTTTGGTTGAAGGCGAGCGCGATCTGATAGCCAATGCGGCAAACTTTGCCTCGCTCGTTTACCACTCATTGCCGGACATCAATTGGGCCGGCTGGTATTTCGAGCAGGATGGTGAACTCGTGCTGGGTCCGTTTCAGGGTAAACCTGCCTGCGTTCGGATAGCTCTGGGCAAAGGAGTTTGCGGCACGGCTGCTCAACAACGCAAAACTATCCTGGTCGATGACGTGCACGAGTTTCCCGGTCACATCGCGTGCGATAGCGCGTCAAACTCCGAAATCGTTATTCCGTTGATTAGTAAGCAACGCTTGATTGGCGTACTGGATATCGATAGCCCGTCGCGGGCCAGGTTTGACGATGACGACGCGCGCGGGCTCAACGAGTTAGTCGAAATTTTTCTCCGCGCGAGTAACAGTGAAAGGCTTAAATGATTACGATTCGAAAAGCGGAAGATCGCGGCCACTTTGATTTCGGTTGGCTGAACACTTATCACACGTTCTCGTTTGGGGATTATTACGACCCGAAACACACGCGCTTCAAAACCCTGCGCGTCATCAATGAAGACTTTGTGCAGCCCGGTCACGGTTTTCCTACGCACGGTCACCGCGATATGGAAATCGTTACTTACATTCTGGAAGGCGCCCTACAGCACCGCGACAGCATGGGCACCGGCTCGATCATCCGGCGTGGCGACGCGCAGCGCATGAGCGCCGGTACGGGTGTGATGCACAGCGAAGCAAATCCCTCGACTGATGCGCCTGTACATCTTTTGCAGATCTGGATTTTCCCGCGCGAGCAGGACCTGCAGCCTGAATACGAGGAGAAGAAATTTTCTGACGACGAGAAACGCAACCAACTGCGCCTGATTGTTTCGCCTGACGGCACGGACGGTTCCGTTCGTATTCATCAGGACGCACAGATTTTTGCGTCCCTGCTGGACGAGGGTCAGCAAGTGGAGCACGAACTCTCAAGCGGACGCGATGCGTGGCTCCAGGTTGCGGCCGGCTCTGTCAAAGTTAACGACAATGCGCTGAAGCAGGGAGACGGCGCGGGCATTCGCCAGGAATCCAAAATTAGGATCACTGCAGAGGAGCCGGCGGAGATTTTATTATTTGATTTGGGTTAACCGGGTCGTTTTTGAAATGGAGGCAAGGCATGGAGACGATGGAAGTCACGCGAGTGACGATTGACGAAATCCAGTCGCGAATGGAGCGAGGCGAAGAATTCACGTTCGTGGATGCGCGTAATGCAGAGGCCTGGGCTGAAGCGGACACCAAGCTGCCGCACGCGGTGCGCGTACCCGCCGCTGAAGTCGAGCAGCATCTTGCTGAGATTCCTCACGACCGGACAGTCATCACTTACTGCACTTGTCCACACGAAGCTTCAAGCACGGAAGTCGCTCAGAAACTTGTGGCCGCTGGATATAAAAACGTTCATCCGCTTTTCGTAGGTTTCGACGCCTGGCAGAAGGCCGGTTTGCCGCTGGATCCCAAATAACATGACAACACAAAATCCGAACGAAGTGCTGGCAGCCTGGGAAACGTCGTCCCAATACTGGAGCAAATACCAGCACATGGTTGAATTGATGTTTGCGCCGATGTCGCGCGTTCTGATTGAAGAGGCCGGAATCGGTCCTGGACAGTCAGTGCTGGATGTCGGCGGCGGCAGCGGTGAACCGTCGCTGACGATTGCAAAAATGGTTGGCGAACTCGGGTCGGTAACTTATACGGATCCGGCAGCCGGAATGGTTAAAGCTGCGAGTGCCGAGGCGGGGCGCAGAGGCGTCAGCAACATTCGCTTTCAGCAGTCGGGCGCTGAACAATTGCCGTTTCCCGACGGCTCGTTCGACGTCGTCGTCAGCAGGTTGTCTGCGATGTTTTTTGGTGATTCGCTTGGCGGCTTGCGCGAGATGTTGCGGGTCGCTAAACCGGATGGGCGCGTCGCCCTGCTGGTTTGGTCGAGTAGCGAAGCGAATCCTTTTTTCCGCGGCGTGAGTGAAGTGCTCGACCGCTTCGTCGCAGCGGAACCTGAAGTGGAAGACGCTCCCACTGCGTTTCGGTTCGCAGCACCCGGTAAACTCGCGAAACTATTGGAGGCGGCCGGTGCGCACTCGGTTAGCGAACGAAAGTTTCCATTTAGCATCGAAGCGCCGATCGATATCGATCAGTTTTGGAACCTGCGAACTGAGATGTCTGACAGTTTTAGGAAGAAACTGGCGGGACTGGTTCCCGACCAGGTGGCGGCGATTAAGTATGCCGTGCAAAAGAACGTCGCACGTTACTTCAAGACCGGCAGCATGAATTTTCCTGGTGAAGTGTTGATTGTGACTGGTCGAAAGAGTTCGTAGAGAGGGCGCGTCTGCTGCGTCGGCACGCAAGCCTTTGGAGTACGGTGATCTGTCACCGTTTTGGTTTTAAGCTGCGACCTGTCGCAGCTTTTGTCTCAGCAAACCGACGCGGCAAGCCGCCGCAGTCGCAACCCTTTCAGGGTTGCAAAAACAATTTCTTCATGACGACGACCCAGGGTTTCAAAGCAAACCCCGGGCTGAGATTAGCCAACGCTTTCGGCGTTAGGCGCGCGCTCATAAAGAGACGCACAACTCTCAAACTATCTCAGCGGTTGTCTGTATTTCGGCGTTAGTCGCAGGCTTTGTCAGCGCCCACAACAGCGGTATGAACGCGAGATACATCACCGCGCCACGCAGCCAACTCAGCCGTTGCCAGCGTCTACCGCGTGCGAGCCATTCGCTTGCCGGCACCGTCGATTCCGGGCTGTGTTTGAAGAGCACCAGCTCGGGGATGAAGTAGAAAAATGAGATCAGCAGAACTGCCACGTAGACGGCAAAAGTGAGCCCGATCCATTTTCGCCGCGCCGGCGATTGCCAGTTTGAAATCAGCGCCGCCACGAGCGAGATGATCATCAGCGGATGAATCGTCATCCAAAACACACCTTCATTGAGCGCGTACGGCCCGTTTACGATCGCTGCCGACGCAGGTAGGTCAGACAGGTAAGGAGGGAAGTAAACGAGGTGCGAATATGCGATACCGCCGAGGATTGTTCCCCAAAAGACGATCGCCACCATCAGCGCGAAGGTACCGAGATTACGTATTGGCATTCGTGTGGGCATTTGAGGACCTCCAAAGGTTTGCTGTGATCCGGCCGTTGCGTGCGAGTGATAGTAGCTCAGGCTTCGTAAGTGGGAAAGCTTTGGGATCGCGGGCGTCCCGCCCGCAATGACCGCGAAGCGCGAAAAGGGTCTTAAGATCGTCGCGCCTTCGGCGCGTTGCGGGCGGGACGCCCGCGGTCCGAGCTCCGCACGATGCGGCAGTCAACCAGGCGTTCAATGACCGTGTTGACCTGAGTGACTAACGGCGCGCGCGCGTCGAGGTCTGCAAGAACTTCCTGAATGCGCTGCAGCCACTCAAGCGTTATCTCATCACTATACTTCTCGACCGGAATACCATGATGGTTTAAGAAACGCAGCAGTCC
>JBKPNP010000305.1:0-3378 GCA_046732775.1 Acidobacteriota bacterium | reverse complement strand
CGCGAAGTCTCGGTCGACGAAACACAAGCGCGCATGCACGCGGACAACGCTGTGCGATTAATTGACGTGCGAGAGGATAACGAGTGGCGCGCGGGCCACGCTGCGGGCGCGACGCACTTAGGCAAGGGCATCATCGAACGCGATATTGAAGCGACCGTGCCCGACAAAAACACGGAAGTCATTCTTTACTGCGGCGGCGGCTTTCGCTCCGCCCTCGCCGCGGACGTGCTACAGCAGATGGGCTACACGAATGTGTTCTCGATGGCCGGGGGCTGGAAAGCCTGGAAAGACGCAGGTGCTCCAGTGACCACTGAACCTTAAGGCAGACTACTGTGCCGACTTAAACGTCCGTTCTGCGTGAGGTAGAATGTTGACGGTTGGAGCCGATGACAATTCCCCGCAGCCAGACACTTCCAATTCCAGCACAGACCAACACAGCCTCAGAATATTCGCGGGTACAACTATGTCAAATGTGAGCGAAGCAACCGGAAAAACAACCGCAGGCGTACGCATCGAGTCGGATTCGATGGGCGAGATTGAAGTGCCTGCCGATAAGTACTGGGGTGCGCAGACGCAGCGCTCCCTGCTGCACTTCAATATCGGCGACGACGTGATGCCGCGCGAGATGATCCGCGCGCTCGGCGTGCTCAAGAAAGCCGCGGCAATTGTTAATAACGATCTCGGCAAACTTTCGGACGACAAACTCAAGCTGATCGAACAGGCCTGCGACGAGGTTATCGACGGCAAGCTCGATGAACACTTCCCTTTGCGCGTTTGGCAGACCGGCAGCGGCACCCAAACGAACATGAACGCGAACGAAGTGATCTCGAATCGCGCGATTGAACTCGCCGGCGGCGTGATGGGTAGCAAGCAGCCCATTCATCCAAACGACGACGTCAACATGTCGCAGTCCTCAAACGACACATTCCCAACCGCGATGTACATCGCCGGCGCCGAGCAGTTGCACAAACTGATTCCGGCAATGCAGAACATCGACGACGCAATCTCAGCGAAGGCCGAAGAATTCAAAGATGTGGTGAAGATCGGCCGCACGCATCTACAGGACGCGACGCCTTTGACCGTCGGGCAGGAGATGTCGGGTTGGGCAAGCTTGATGCAACGGAGCATTGAGCGGCTAAAACTCGCAGAACCGGGTCTTCATGATTTGGCGATTGGCGGCACCGCGGTAGGCACCGGCCTTAACTCGCATCCCGAATTCGGCGAACGCGCAGCCAAAAAGATTGCCGAGCTGACCGGACTTCCGTTCAAGTCACATCCAAACAAGTTTGCGGCGCTCTCAGCCCACGACGAACTGGTCTTCGCGAGCGGCGCGTTAAAGACCCTCGCCGTGTCGCTGATGAAAATTGCAAACGACATTCGCTGGCTGGCATCAGGCCCGCGTTGCGGTTTGGGCGAACTGGTGCTGCCGGAAAACGAACCGGGGTCATCTATCATGCCGGGTAAAGTGAACCCGACGCAGAGCGAGGCGATGACGATGGTTTGCGTTCAGGTATTTGCCAACGACGCGGCGGTGACGTTTGGCGGGTCGCAGGGAAATTTCGAACTAAACGTTTACAAGCCGGTGATGATTCACAATTTCCTGCACTCGGTGCGACTGCTGCATGATGCCGCGCATGGTTTTGTCGATTATTGCATTGCCGGTATCGAATTGAACCGCGAACAAATTGACGAACACTTGAAGCATTCACTGATGCTGGTCACCGCACTCAATCCGCACATCGGTTACGACAAGGCGGCGCAGGTCGCGAAGAACGCGCACAAGCAAGGGATCAGTTTGCGGGAGTCGGCAGTCGCGCTCGGTTTCCTGAGCGGCGAGGATTTCGATAAGTTTGTGAAGCCGGAAGAGATGACTCACCCGTAAGACGGACGGCGAGCAACGAAATGGGGGCTGGGCGAAAACGCTTTCGCTCGGCCCTTCAGTTTTAACGCAACCGTGGTGGAAGAAACTCGGCAAACTCTCACCACGGAGACACGAAGAACACTGAGGTTGCACAGAGCAGTTCAAATCATGTTGCACGCGGTTTCTGAAAGTAGGTATAGTGCGCCTCCTCAGTCGCCGCCACTCAGCGGTCTAAATCAAATGTTCCATTTCGCAAAAAACCTGAGGCTTGTTTCGGGAGGAAGCTTTGCCTGATCGTAACGATCGCGTAAAGGAAAACGTGCCGGGTGCTTACTACGTCGACTCGACGTGTATCGACTGCGATGTTTGCCGGGATACGGCGCCGCAAAATTTTTGCCGCTCCGACACGAACAGCTATTCGTTTGTTTATAAGCAACCGCTCAATGAAGAAGAGGTTGCAGCCTGTGAGGAAGCGGTGCTTTGTTGTCCGGTAGAGGCAATCGGGAATGACGGTGGTTGAGGTCCATTCGCCAGGTTTAAGAACCGGAAATTTTCCATTTGTCATTTGACATTTCTCATTTGCCATCGCCACGAGTGCGGTTTGTCTTCGTCAGAAGTCTCTGCTCTCGTTGTGTAGATGGCTCGATGTTCAGACGAACAAGACCGCTTTCATACAGCGATTGATTCTTGCCGGCAATGGACAAATGAGATATGGAAAATCGTCCGACCTTCAAACAACAATCTTCACCGCTCCATCCTCCACAACAACTTCATAAGTATCGATCGTCTCCGCAACGGTAAGGCACTCGCCCGTGCGCACGTCGAATTGCCAACCGTGTAAATCACATTCGATCACGTGTTCACACAAGATTCCCTTTGATAACGGTGCGCCCTGGTGTGGGCAAGAGTTTTCGGTGGCATAGAATTCGCCGTTCACGTTGAACAGAGCAAGCTTGCGCCCTGCTGGAAGTTCTATAGTTTTACAACTCCCGTCAGGTAAATCTTCGACTCGGCCAGCATCGATAGTTCTTCCATCGTCCGCCACTTGCTGAACGTCATCGTTGTGAGTATCGATTGATTGCATTGCATGAATCGTAACAAAACAGTTTCAAAGGGCAAAGAAGCCTTTATTTCATCGCTTCCGCAATCTGCGCGGTCGACCGCTCCGTTCGAGGCGGGCAAGATTGCCAGGGAAACATCGTTCTGTGTTAGGCGCGTGCCGCAACTGTTCGGTGTGCGTCGACTAGAGGGAAAGAGGGGGAAGCGATGAGAAGGAAACTATTAACGATATTAAGCGTGGCGGTGTTATTTGCGGTTTTGACCACCCAAGTCATAGCCAAGGAAGTTACGATTCGCGGCCGGTTGCAGCCCACGGTTGAAGCAGGTGGTTGGGTCATAAATTCGAATGAGGGAAAGTTTCTAATTCTGAACGCGCAACGTTTCCGAAGCGAGAATTGGTTTGCGGAAGCGACTCAGGTTGAAGCAGTAGGGGAAACAAAAGCGGACTTGGTTACGAC
>JBKPNP010000304.1:0-1737 GCA_046732775.1 Acidobacteriota bacterium | reverse complement strand
GTGAATCGCGTAGTGACGTTCCTGGCGATCCTCGCGGCGCTCGCGCTCGCTTTGTTGATTGCGCTCGGTCTCGGCTTTGCCGCTTACGCGCTGAGCTCGCCCAAGTTTGGATTAGAGACTGCGATTCGCGCCGAGCGAGGCACCTCTGCGCTTCCCTCAGCGGAGTTCATCTTCTTTTCTATCATCGCCTTATGTTACCTCGTTTGGTCAACGCTGCCCTTGAGTATTGGCAGTAATCGCCAATTCGATCCGGGAAATCTTCTCCTCTATCCGATCAGCTTCCGCAAACTATTTGTACTCGACTTCATCAGCGAACTCGCCAGCTTGCAATCAATCTTTGCGGTGCCGGCTATCATCGCCATGGGACTTGGCGCGGGCATCGCGCGGAGTAATGTTGCCGGCGGCTTGTTGATCTCGGGCGTCGCCGTCGTGTTTGGCGTGGCACTCTCGAAATGGATTTCCGCATCAGTTGGCTCCTTGATTCGGAAAAAGCGTTCACGCGGTGAAACGCTGCTGGCGTTAGTTGGCGTCGTAGCTGGGCTCGGTGGTGCTTTGTTTGGTCAAATCGCTCCGGCACTTTTTCGTCACGCAGAATCAATCACGTTGCTGCGTTGGACTCCGCCGGGAGCCATCGCCTACGCACTCACCCACGGTATCGCCGGCAAGCTCGGCGGTTATGTCCTCGCACTCGCAGCAGTGACCGCTTACACGGCCGCCCTCATTGGTTTCACCTATTGGCTATCACGCCGCGCCTTGCTTGGTGGCGGAGCAAAACGTCGTTCCCTGGCGACCAAGAAAGACGATTCCGCCGTGGTGTACCACGGCTGGGAAATTCCATTCCTGCCACCTGACGTCTCGGCAGTTGTTGAGAAGGAGCTGCGTTATGTACTGCGCAACGCGCAGGTTCGCATGATGGCTATGATGCCGATGATCCTAATCGTCGTGCGACTGATGAACCGCCGCCGTTTCGATCAGGCGGGCAGCGCGACGACCAGGTTCGCGAGCGATTTTTTTGTTTACGGCGAAGGGCTGATGGCGACGGGCGGGGTGCTTTATGTTTTCCTGATTCTCTCGGGCCTGTTCTGTAATCAGTTTGCTTATGAGCACGCGGGCATGCGTAGCCTGGTGCTTTCGCCAGTTGATCGCAAGATCGTGCTGTTCGGAAAGAATATCGCGTTGGCAACGGTCGCACTGATCTTCTCAGCCGCCTGGTTAATAGTGAACCAGTTGGTCTTCCGCGATCTGACTTTGTCTGCGCTACTCTTCGTGGCGCTGAGTTGGATCATTTTTGTGCTGTTGATGTCAGTGATCGGAAACGCGCTCTCCATGCGCTTTCCGAAGCGGATGAAGTTTGGTAAACGACTGAACGTTTCGGGCCCCGTGGGCCTCTTACTGATCCCGATGATTCTAGTGCTGATGGTGCCGCCGTTAGCCGCGACTGCCGCGGGGTATATCGGCAGGAATGTAGTGCTTGAGTATGTTACACTCGCCGTGCTGGCACTGCTTTCGCTCGTTTTTTACTGGCTGATAATTGATTCGCAGGGCGAAGCTCTCCAGCGGCGCGAACTGGAAATTCTTGAAGCCGTAAACGACCCGGGCAATGAATGACCAAGCGCGCGCTAGCCGGTCAAGGTTTGAAAATTTATTCCAGCGATGCCTGACACGTCGGGCGTCCGGGCGGGCAGAGTCTGAGACCAATCTCAGCGAACACGCGACCCCGCCAATACACAAATGGCG
>JBKPNP010000303.1:0-2149 GCA_046732775.1 Acidobacteriota bacterium | reverse complement strand
GCGTTTCTGTCTGCAACTGAATACCGGCAGCGTTTTGGCACCTAAGGCGCCCGTTCGCAGTTCAAATCGTACGAGTTCTCGGAATAAAAACGAGGCGATGGAATATATGGGCCACCCTCGATAAATGTCCTTGACCGCGTGCGTTCCCTTCAGTATTCTCCGCTCATTCTTAATACCCAATCGCCCAGTCGTCGGACGGCAATTCATCTAACTTAACTCGACGCTTAGTTGGTCCTGTCAGGTTACCCGACTTAACTCCCCGATTCATCGATGCCTTCAAGGCTCTGAATTGTTTGACCTACTCGTGAAGGAGAACAGCATGCACCGCAAACTTTTGTTTCTGTTTCTGGCGATCGTGATCAGCTCCGCTGCAGTACTAAGCGGTTGCGCGAAGGTTGAAGAGGGCAGCGGCCCGGTCGCTGCAACCAAGGCCCCGGCCGAAGGCGGCAAGATCCCGGTGACCACTAACTCCGAAGAAGCGCGTAAGGAGTTCCTGCAGGGACGCGACTTGCAGGAGAAGCTACTGGTCCAGGATTCGATTGCACATTACGATAAAGCAATCTCTCTGGATCCCAACTTCGCGATCGCCGAAATGAGTCGCGCGCAGGTCAGTCCCACCGGCAAAGAGTTTTTTGATCACCTGAAAAAAGCGGTGGCTCTGGCTGACAAGGCTTCCAACGGTGAGCGTTTATTGGTTCTGGCAACTGAAGCCGGGGCAAATAACAACACTGTGAAGCAAAAGGAATATCTCGATCAGTTGGTAGCCGCTTATCCAAACGACGAGCGCGCTCACTTCAACCTCGGCGGTTACTACTTCGGGCAACAGGACATGCCGCAGGCTATCGAGCATTACAAAAAAGCTACGGAGCTGGCGCCGACTTACTCGACAGCGTTCAACATTCTCGGTTACGCCTACCGACAAAATGCCGACTATGCCAACGCCGAACAGGCTTTCAAGAAATACATCGAGCTGATTCCCAACGATCCGAACCCTTACGATTCCTATGCTGAGTTGCTCTTGAAAATGGGTCGCTTTGACGAGGCAATCGCGCAATATCGCAAGGCGCTAACGATCGACGCCAACTTTATCAATTCACATCAGGGCATCGCCGCGGCGTTGATGTATCAGGGCAAGGCGGATGAGGCAGCGGCTGAATTACAAAAGATTACGGACAAGGCTAGGAGCGACGCTGAACGGCGCACCGCGTTGTTTGGATTGACGGTCGTCGACGTCGACAGCGGCAAGATGGATCAGGCGCTGGCGGAAGTTGATAAGCAGTACGCGCTCGGCGAGAAGACGAATGACTTGCCCGCCATGACCGGCGACCTGCAGCTCAAAGGCAACATCCTTCTGGAAATGGGCAAGGCCGACGAAGCAAAGGCCGCTTTTGAAAAGCTGCTGACCATGACTGAAGGATCGAGTTTGTCGGCAGAGCTCAAGGACAACGCCAGGCTGTTTCATCATTACAATCTGGCTCGGGTCGCGATCGCTAAGAAAGACATGGCGACGGCAAAAACCGAATCGGATGCCTTCAGCAAGGGCACGGAAGCACTGAAGAATCCGAATCAGACAAAGCAGTCGCACCAGTTGAAGGGCTTGATTGCGCTGGAGGCGAAAGACTACGCGACCGCTATTGCTGAGTTACAGCAGGCTAACCAACAAAATCCTTATGACCTCTATCGGCTCTGCCAGGCGTATCAAGGCAGCGGCGACGCCGGCAAGGCGAAGGAGTTTTGCACCAAGGCCAGCGGATTCAATTCACTGCCACAACTGCAGCTCGCGTTCATAAGGACGAAGGCGGCGAAGGCCTAAGGCTCACCTGCAGTCTCACAGCGCACTTGAAACACCTCATGGTAAGGAAGGGGGCCTGCCCCAGCTGAGTTGAATGCTTGTCAACTTAGCGAGGCAGACCCCCTGCTTCACCGGGAGGTGACCTTAGTTGAGTTGATTACACTTATCTAACCTTACTGTCGCAATTTACTATTCCCGATTTACTATCACTCTCCCTTTACTATTCCCGATTTACTATCACTCTCCCTTTACTATTCACGATTTACGATTCACTATTCCCTCACCTATGAACAACTGGCCGGAATTGAAATACGCCGAATGGCAAGACACGCTCGGGACCCTTCACATGTGGACGCA
>JBKPNP010000302.1:0-2773 GCA_046732775.1 Acidobacteriota bacterium | reverse complement strand
TCTACCTGTTGGTTTTGATTCTTCTCGGCAAGTTCAATTGCCGCCTGAATGGCTTCCTGTGCCCGGAGTGTAAATTTATCTAAACGCATATCCTTCTCCTCAAATAACTCGGGCAATAGATTCGAACGGGGTTCCCGTCAGACAGACAGAAACCCCGCTCGCATCTTCCCTCATCTGGAGATTACTGACCGCCAGCAGCTTTACTGGTTTTCTCACCGACATTCTCAGCCTTAGCTTCAATAGTCTTTGCAGAACTTGAAGCTCCCTCGCCACCGATTTCGATCCGGCGAGCTTTGGTTTCTTCACGCTTGGGAAGCGTGACGCGCAAAACGCCGTTCCGATACTCAGCCGTCGCGCCCTCGGCAGAGACAGTCTGCGGCAAGGTAAACGAACGAGTAAACGATCCATAAGATCGCTCCACCCGGTGGTAGTTATCGGAATCATCACTCTTCTCGAATTGACGTTCACCGCGCAGGGTGATCACATTATTTTCCACGGTCAATTCGAAATCTTCACGCTTCATTCCAGGCAACTCAGCCTCGAGCACGATGTGCTCTTTGTTTTCGTAGATGTCGACGCTGGGATTCCAGGCGCCGCGGCCAATACCTTCTTCGCCAAAACCACGTGTAAGGTTGGTTGAAAATAGCCGGTTAACTTCTTCCTGTAAGGTACGCAGATCCCGAAACGGGTCGTAGCGGACTATCGTCATCTTCCTTTCCTCCTTTAAAAGCTCACGCTCCTTGAACTGTTTTCCACAGCTTATCTTTTGAGCGCGGCGGAATAATAATACCTGAGTGTATCTCTGTCAAGTTAGCTAAAAGCGGGCATAAACCCTGGAAAAACTGGGGCCGATAAGCTCATGAAAAAAGTGGCGAGACGGTTAGTTGAGACCGAAGAATCGTCTTATCGAGGTGAGAAGACCGGCGGAACGCTCATTTTCCGAGACGTCTAGATCTTCCGAAGCGGCGAGCCCCTGGCGGCGCTCTGCGATGATATGGCTGAGCGATTCAACCAGGTCAGGGTTCGTGTCGAAGACCTGTTTCATAGCGGCATGCCCGATCTCGAGGACTTCCGTTTCTTCCAGGGCGACAATATTCGCGGTACGCGGTTCCCCCGTAAACAAAGCCATCTCACCAAAGAAGGCGCCTTCGCTGAGCGTCGCCACGGTCCGCGCCCGACCGTTTTCGTTGAGTTGCACGTTAACGCGACCATTGTGAACCACGAACATAGACGAGCCCGGATCCCCGGCGCGAATAACTGTTTCGCCGGGAGCGAAGACGTGACTGGTGGCGGCCTGCGCCAGCATCGCAGTCTCTTCAGCAGACAGCGGCGCAAAGATGTCGACCGCGCCGAGACGCTCAACGATAGCTCCGCCGCCCTGTTCCAGTTTCTTCGGGGTGCGTTCGACGAGAAGGGTGCGCGTGGGAAACGCGAAATTCAGACCTGCGCGTCTAAACGCGTACCAGATGCGCTGTCGCACGAGTGCGTCAGTGTCGTTATATTTCGCATAGTCGTCCAACCAATATTTGACTTCGTAATCCACGCCGCTATCACCCAGATTTCTGATGCGAACTATTGGCGATACTTTCTGCGACACGTTGTCGGCTTCCCTGACCGCTTCGCGCACAACGTGGATAGTCTTCGCCGGTGAATCGGTGTAGAGCGTATTGAAGAAAACGATACGCGCATTCAGGTTTTCGCGCGGGCAAACTTCGATTGGCTCTTTAGCAGCGGTAGCGTTGCTGATCAAAACGACGTGGTTCGCGAACGTCCTGATCTTGATAGCGCGCCAGGTAATCTCCTCGACTACGCCGGTGTGGCGCTCAGCTCCGACCGTGATCACGTCACCTACCTGGAAAGGTCGATCGGCTTGCAGCGAAATGCCGGCGAAGAAGTTGCCAAGGGTGTCTTGCAGCGCAAGACCGAGGATGACGCCGAAGATCGCGGAAGTTGTGAAGACTGCGCCGAGGTTGGCATTAGGAAAAATCAGCGTGAAGATCAGAAAGAACAGTGCGGTGAAGGCTATAATTGAAAAGATGTTTCGGACGAGCGTGGGCGCTTCAAAGCCTCGTCGCAGCCGAAAAACCAATCCAAAAATAAAGATATTCAGTGCTCGAACAATCAGGTACGCGAGGACTGCGAAGGAGACCAGCCGCAGGATGCCGACGATCGTGTCGGCCCTCGAGGCCAATCCCATTTGCGTAGAGAGGAGCTCACGGATCGCATGGTCAAACTTGAAAACAATGTAGATAACCAGCAGCACGATCGCCGTGGCAACTGAGAACAGTGCGACCTTGTTTTTTCGTGGGGGCCGGCTCATTTACGCTAAATTTGCGAGCGAGACTGAACGGATCTGGGTGCTTCGGAGCTATCTTTTATCACTGATCCGCAGGACTTGGCGAGAACGAATGTTCGCGGCACTCGGGGCAGTTGGGCAATGAAGTCAATGCCAAGTGCAGTAGCTGGTGGGCCTAACGATTGTCGATTGGCGATTGCTGATTGGCCTCATCGCGATAGGGCAATCTGAAATCGCCAATCGACGATCTGCAATCGTCAGACCCACCCGCTACCGCAGGTGGTACTCAACTGCGCTGGTTTCCGGTTACGGCGAAATGAGTTTCGGAAAAATCGCGATCACAATGAACAGCAGCGACAATAGCGTGACGATGATTGCGGTGAGCCACGCGGCGAGGTTGTAAGCCCGGCCGTTCACGTAGGCGCCCATCAGCTCGCGATCATTCACCAGCTTCAATATCGAGAAAAGGATTATCGG
>JBKPNP010000301.1:0-5946 GCA_046732775.1 Acidobacteriota bacterium | reverse complement strand
GACTGCTCCAGCTTCTGCGCGTTTGGCGCAGCGCTTTCCCCGAAGTCGCGTTCCAAATCACCAAGCAACGCCGCCGCGCGAGTAAGCGTTTCGCTGAGATCATCGGCAGACGCTCTGTGCAAAACGATTTCAAGTAAACTTTTGCGGCCGCGCTGCAGGTGTTCGACTATCGCTTGACGAGCAAACGGCATCGCCGCGTTTTCGCCGTTCTCGGTTTCAACCCCAGCGCCAACTCTCGCCTCACGCCATTCCGCAAACTGCGCTTCAACCTCTTCCTGACAGTAAAGCAGACTCTTGATGGTGCGCTTACGCGGTTTTGACTGCCATGAATCAAACGCCTTTTCGATGCCGCGCAAAACGACGTGCAGCGGCACGTCCATTTCCTTCCAGCTCTCGATCAGCGCCCAATCCATTGGGCTTAGCAGCAGATGCTTGGCGCGACGTCGGACAAAAGCGTCTTCGATCTCCGTAAAATAGTTGAAGTAATTCAAAACTGAAGTTCGTGTCTGTTACTGAAAGCGTCACGATTCTGAAGCCCGGACTTTCGCGTTTGGACGTTGCGTTCGCTCGTAAACCAACCGCAAACCCTCGAGTGTAAGCGTATCGTCGACAAGCTCTATGAACTCAGAGCCCGTTGCAATTAACGGCGCGAGCCCTCCAGTCGCTATCACCCGGGGCGGCTTTGCGCCGGCACTCAGCTCGTCGAGCATCTTTCGCAGCACGCCGTCAACAAGTCCAACGAAGCCGTGATAAAGACCAGACTGCATCGCCTCGATTGTTGAGGAGCCGATCACCCGCTGTGGACGCCTGATGTCGACGCGCGGCAGTTTCGCGGTCCGTTCAAACAAGGCGTCGGTTGAAATCATGATTCCCGGGGTGATCACACCGCCAAGATATTCGCCGTTTGCGTTGACCGCATTGAACGTCGTAGCGGTGCCGAAATCTACCACGACACACGGCGCGCCATACTTTTCAACTGCCGCAACTGCATCAACGATCCGGTCCGCACCGACATCGGATGCCGGCTGATAAAGTATCTTCAGTCCGGAGTCGGTGTTGTGATCGACGAACAACGGCGTGAGATGAAAGTAGGTCTCAGCCATTGTCTTCAGCGTGTAATTCAGTGGCGGCACGACCGAAGCGATCGCGATGGCGTTGATAGCTTTGAAATCAATGCCCGCGAGCTCAAACAGATTGCGAGCGTGAACTCCATACTCATCGACCGTGCGCGAACGGGCGGTGGTCAGGCGCCAGTGCGCTACGAGCTCAGCGCCGTTGAAAACTCCCAGCGATGTATTGGTATTGCCTGCGTCAATCACAAGCAGCATAGACGGGTTCCTCAGCGCGCGCAGTCAAACCGTTGTTGTGTGCAAACATCTCTTCGATAAAGTCGCACGCTACGGCCGTGCCGTTTTCCATACGTATCTGATTTCCAACTTCGCGAGCGCGCTGAGCATGTTCAGGCTTTGTCAGCAGAATGTCGAGTTCATGCGCTACTCGCGCCGCTTGATACTTAGCGCGCGGCAGCGTGCGACTACCCCCCAGACGCGCCGCGTGCGCAGCATTGTCAGGTTGATCAAACGCGAATGGAACAATCAGTGTAGGTATTCCCGCACGCAATCCCTGGGACGTGGTGCCGACACCGCCATGATGCACAACCGCGGCGGCACGCGGCAGCAATGTTTCGAACGGCGCGTAGTTAACGGCGATGATTTCCTTTGGCAACGACTGATCGGGCTTGTTTCGTTCGTCGCCGATCAGCAACACTGCGCGTCGTCCCAATAACTTCGCCGCGGCGATACTCTCACGATAAAAATCTTTCGCGACCCACACCGCGGACGTCCCTAGTGTAAAAACAACCGGGGCCGGCCCGTCGTCCAGGAACGCAAGTAACTCCGGTGGCATCTCTAATTGATCGTGGCCGTCATAGAAAGCAAAACCAGTGACGCGAGCCTGTGGCGGCCAATCAGGTTGCGCCTGTCCGAACAACGAAGAAAACAGCGCCAGGATACGCATCGGCGAATGCTGTCCTTCGAACACCGGACTGCCGCGGTCGGGTAGGCCGAGTTCTTTTCGAAAGTTATCGTAGTCTTTGTTGTTAAATGCTTTCTTGGCCTGTCGATAAAACGCGCCAACGAACCGAGGGCCGAGCAGTTCCACGTGACGCATCCATGACCAAAATGGCGGCACCGGCGGGTCGTAGGATGACATGAACGACGCGGGCGCGAGCACGGTGGAAACCCAGGGCAGACCGGTTTTTTGCGCGACCAGTGGCCCGGCGAAAGAGATCGGATGGGTCACCAATAAATCGGCGTCTTCAACAACACGTAATAAATCTTCGTAACCCTCACGCAAAAAAGGAAACAAGATTTCATTCAGCAGGAAGCCGGTGCCAGTCCGCGGCGACATCACCTTCCGCATCATCTCTTCATCCTGTTCCTGAGGCGGTGGAACGTGCGGGCTTACGGGAAGGAATTCAAAACCGGCCGCCTGCATCTTTTCGCGATATAGCTCGCTGGTAGCAATCGCGGGCCGGTGGCCGCGCGCGCGCAGCTCGGCCGCGATGGCCATGTAGGGATGGATATCGCCATACGAACCGAAAGCGGTAATTACAATTCGTTTGGCCGTGGTCATGAATTTTTAGCGAGCGCGTACCGTCGCGACATCGCCGGCGCGAACAATTCTGATTTCTCCAGCGTCAATTTCTACACGCAAGGCACCGTCGCGTTCAAGCCCGCGAGTAATACCAGAGAAGCTTTGGTCACTTTCGATCACGCGAATGAGTTTCCCTGACGCGTAAGACGACCGCGCCACCCACTCATCCAGAATTGACTGCACTCCATTCTTTCCGTTTAGCAATTCATAATTACTGCGGAGAGCGTTCGTGAGCAGGCCGAGCAACGTTTCCGGTTCTTCTCGCCGGCCGGTGATTGCCTCGACCGCTGTCGCCTCGCGCTCCAACCCCTGAGGAATCGCTTCCCGCGTTAGGTTAACGCCGATGCCGACAACAACAGCGCGACCGCGTTTTGTCTCGACTGTTTCCGCGAGTATGCCGCAGATCTTTCGCTCGTCCACCAGCAAATCGTTGGGCCACTTGATGTCTGCGGTGACAGCAAACGCATCGAGCAACGCCTGCTGAATCGCAACCGCCGCCATCAGGGTGATTATCGGCCAGGCCTGTTGCGGCAGAGTCGGGCGAAGGATAACGCTGAAATATAAACCGGCATCTTTCGGCGACTGCCACTCGCGCTGTAACCTGCCGCGACCCGCCGTTTGCTCGCGCGCCACTACGCAAACACCTTCCGGCACACCTTCGGCGGCGAGGCGCGCGGCTTCAAGATTGGTTGAAGGAAGCGAATCAAAAAGTCTGATTTCCGGTTGGAACATAGGCATCGGTTTACTTCGCCACTCCCGACGCTTCAGCTAACTGCAGCGCTTCAAGCGTCAGTTCCTTCACTAGTTGATCGAAGTTGCGAAAGCGCTCGTCGCTGGTTTGGCGCTTCACGTAGCGGTAGTAAATCTGTTGGATGACGACCGCCACCTTGAACCGTGCAAACGTTTCGTAAAACGCAATGCGCGAAAGATCGCGGCCGGTCTGCGTTTGATAGCGTTCAATTATTTCTTCACGTGTGAACCAGCCGGGCCCGTGTGTTATGGCGCGCAGCGAGCTGTTTGGGTCGTCACTCCTGCCGCCGCTCATCGTCCAATAACTCAGAAACAAACCCACATCGATCAACGGATCGCCCACCGTGCACATTTCCCAATCCAGCACAGCGACCACGCGCGAAGGTTCGTGCGCGGCCAACATGATGTTGTCTAGTTTGAAATCGTTATGAACGATGGTGGCGTCGGTAACGTTGTCGGCAGGAATTCGATTCACCAACCACTCGATTATCGTTTCCATCTCGGGCAGCTCGCCGGTTTTTGAACGCTGCCAACGCTCGGCCCAACCGCGAACTTGCCGTCCGACAAATCCCGACGGTTTGCCAATCTGCGCTATGCCGGTCGCTTGAATATCCACCGCGTGAAGCGCGATCAAAGCATCGACAACGCCGGCGCTGAGTTGGCGCCGTAAAGAAACGTCGCCCGTTAGCTCGCCGCTCGACCGCAGGATTTTGCCGCGACGTCGCTCCATCAAATAAAAGGGTACGTCGATGATGGAAGCGTCCTCGCACAACAGCACCGGTTTCGGAGCGAGCGCGAAGTGCGGACTAATCACCGAGAGCACTTTGAACTCACGCGGCATGTCATGAGCCGTGGGCGCAACCGGACCCACAGGCGGGCGGCGCAGGACAAACTCTGCGCTTCCACAACGGATCAAATACGTGAGGTTCGAGTGGCCGCCTGGAAACTGCCGAACGCTAATCGGCGAATCGGGATCCAGCGAAGCTATATGTTTGCGGAGATAAGAATCCAGTGCGGGCAGATCGAGCTCTTCCCCGGCACGCACGCTGGCACTGTCTTCAGTTGCTGTCATCGCCCGTCGCACTTTGAAATGACTTGAGGATTCGTTGGGCTACCACTTGCCGGTGAACTTCGTCGGGACCGTCATAGATTCTTGCGGCCCGTGCGTCGCGATAAAACATCTCGAGCGGTGTGTCTTTGGAATAACCAAGCGCGCCGTGCACCTGGATGGCGCGATCGATGACGTCGTGCAGCACGCGCGCGCCGAAAAACTTTATTAACGAGATTTCGATCCGCGCGTCGTCACCGCGATCGAGTTTCCAGGCCGCGTTGAGAGTCATTAATCTCGCTGCGTTAATTTCCGCCGCCGAGTCGGCAATCCAGTTTTGTACCGTCTGTTTTTTTGCGAGCGGTTTGCCAAACGATCTGCGTTTGAGCGAATACGCGCACATCATCTCGAAGCTTCGCTGGGCGGCGCCAATCCAACGCATGCAGTGTTGAATGCGGCCCGGGCCAAGCCGCAACTGCGCCAGCTTGAATCCCTGTCCCTGTTCACCGAGCAGGTTCGTTGCCGGCACGCGACAGTTTTCGAAACGGATTTCACAGTGACCACCAACCCCGCCTGAACCCATCACCGGAACGGAACGCACAATATTGAACCCGGCTGTATTTGTGGGAACTAAAATCATGCTGGCGCGGGCGTGCGGCGGCGCCGATGTCTCGGTCACTGCCATAACGATCGCGAACGACGAGCCCATTGCACCGCTGGTAAACCATTTGTGCCCGTTGATTACCCAATCATCGCCATCCCGAACAGCAGTGGTTTGCAATCCGGTTGGGTCAGACCCGGAAACTTCGGGTTCAGTCATCGCGAAACACGAACGCACTTCGCCCGACGCCAGCGGCCGCAGGTATTTTTCTTTTTGTTCTTCGTTCGCCGCGACCAGCAATAACTCGGCGTTGCCGGCATCGGGTGCAGCGTTACCGAATAACCGCGGAGCAAAAACCGCGCGACCGATAATCTCGTTCATCAGCGCCTGACCGATGTAACCGATGCCCATGCCTCCCCATTCGACGGGCAGGTTGGGCGTCCACAGTCCCAGCTCCTTTACGCGTCGCTGCAGTTCGCTTTCGAGTTCAACCGGAATCCCTTCATCCTCAACAACGAGGTGCTCATTCGGATAGACAAACTCCTCCATGAAAGCGGACGTGCGTTGTTGGACTGCTTCGAGTTCCGGGGAAACACTGAAATCAATCATTCGTTACCTTCGGCGTGCGAATTCGGAAAAAGTGAGTAGCAGAAGAGCGACGGGATTGTAACTGATTGCGCTTGTCGCGACACAGCGGTTGACCTATGAGAGTTGCGCTCCCCGTAGCCCTCCACCAACTTGAGGCAGCGACTCAAGTCGAGTTTTGACTGCGCTATGTGGGCTGGGGCAGTAGCCCGACAGTCATGGAGGACTACATTGCACTCAAGTGATCCGGAAGCAGCAGTTGACCCACGAGACTTGCGCTTCGCGTAGCCCTCCTTCACTGTCGGGC
>JBKPNP010000300.1:0-12406 GCA_046732775.1 Acidobacteriota bacterium | reverse complement strand
TGAAGGCTGACGCTCCCAAGGTTGTGCTGCCCGATCGCGAAGCGATGAAGACGCACATGGATGCGCTGATTCATCATTTCCTAATCGTCGCCGAAGGCTTTGACGTGCCGGCAGGCGAAGTCTATCACCCGATTGAGGGCTCGAAAGGTGAACTCGGCGTGTATGTGAAATCGAACGGCGGCCCAAGGCCCGCGCGGGTGCATGTGCGCGGACCGAGCTTCGTAAACTTGTCTGCCCTGCCACATATGTCGGAAGGCGCGATGGTGGCAGACATCGTTGCGATCATCGGATCGCTCGAGATTGTTTTAGGTGAGATTGATCGGTAACGGCGTTTGGACTTAGGGTTTTGGTCTGGGGGCTTTGGTTTTGAGCTTTGCGCTTTGAGCTTTGTACTTTGTAATGACTGCTCGACTTGACCTTGCGAGCGAAGTTCAAAGTACAAAGTTCAAAGCACAAAAGCCAAAGTCCAAAGACCTAAGAGCCAACTTAACAAGATTTCGATGCAGCAACTAACGCAGATAGGACCAATGTCGCAGCCGGTGAATATCGGCGATGAGGTGGCGTCTTTTTCTGCCGAGATTGAACGGGAAATCGACGGTCATCTCGCGAAGTATCCGGTTAAGCGTTCGGCGATTTTGCCGCTGATGTTCATTGTGCAGCGTGAGCGTGGCTATTTGGACCCGCCGGGAGTCGCGTATCTCGCGAACCGTTTGGGCTTGCGAATTACCGACATCTGGGAAGTAGCGACGTTCTACTCGATGTTGAATACGAAGCCGGTTGGCAAGTATCACATTCAGATCTGCAAGACGCTGTCGTGCAAGATTATGGGCGAGCCGGGCATCACCGAGCATGTTTGCAGCAAGCTTGGAATCAAACCCGGGGAGACTACGGCTGACGGAAAGTTCACGGTATCGCTGGTTGAATGTTTAGGTTCGTGTGGCACTGCCCCAATGTTTCAGATCGGCTTTGACTATCACGAGAACCTGACGCCCGCGAAAGTCGATCAGATTCTGGATTCACTGACGTGAATCAGCTTTGTGCTTTGAGCTTTGAACTTGGTGTTATGGTCTTTGGACTTTGCTCTTAGGTCTTCGACGACTATTCACGATTTACTATTCACTATTTCACTAACGAATGTTCATCGGCGCCATAGGATGTGAACCACTGCAGCTCGCGCGAGTGAGTCTCGAAAACTCTGCGAGCCTGGAGGTGTATCGCGCAAACGGCGGCTACGAAGCACTCAAGAAAGTGCTTGGCGGCATGTCGCCCGACGATGTCATCAATGAAGTGAAGAAGTCTGCTCTCCGTGGACGCGGTGGCGCCGGTTTCCCCACCGGCATGAAGTGGAGTTTCGTCCCCAAGGATTCTCCCAAAGAAAAGTATGTTGTTTGCAACGCGGACGAGTCCGAGCCCGGCACCTTCAAAGACCGCTACCTGATGGAACGCGATCCGCACATGCTGATCGAAGGCATGCTGATCGCCGCCTACGCGCTGGGCGCAAAAGTTAACTACATCTACACGCGCGGCGAGTATCGCTACTTGATCGACATCATGGATGTCGCGCTTGCCGAAGCGCGCGCCGCCGGGCTATTGGGTGAAAAAATCCTGGACTCGAATTTCTCTGCTGAAATCTACACGCACACAGGCGCCGGCGCTTACATCTGCGGTGAAGAGACCGCGCTGCTGAGTTCGCTCGAAGGCATGCGCGGCCACCCGCGTATGAAGCCGCCCTTCCCTGCTGTCTCAGGTTTGTACGCGAGCCCAACGGTCGTCAATAACGTCGAGACGCTTACAGCCGTTCCAGACATTATTAAGATGGGCGGCGAGGCGTATCAAAAGTTAGGAACGGAAAAGAGTGGCGGCACCAAGCTCTGGTCTGTCTCCGGCCATGTCAATCGACCAGGCGTTTACGAACTGCCGATGGGCTACGACGACATGGAGAAGTTCATCCTCGAAGACTGCGGCGGCATGCTGAATGGCGGCAAGTTGAAGGCGGTAATTCCGGGCGGCTCGTCCGTTTACATCATGCGCGCCGATCAGATCATCGGCAAGGATGTGCGCATGGACTACGAAGGTTTGGTAGCCGGTGGCTCGAGCGTCGGATCGGGCGGGTTCATCGTTATGGATGAATCGGTCGACGTGTTTGAGTCAACGAAAAACCTGACCGAGTTTTACAAACACGAATCGTGCGGCTGGTGTACGCCCTGCCGCGAAGGCACGGATTGGCTGGTCAAAGTTTTCAAACGCATTGCCGGCGGCGGCGGCCGGCCGGAAGATGCGCAGCTGCTGTTGGATTTGTGTGACAACATCGAGGGCAAGTCTTTCTGTCCGCTTGGCGACGCTGCGTCGTGGCCGATTCAGTCAGCGATTAAACGGTTTCCCGAAGATTTCAAGAAGCACCTGGGCCCGATCGTTGCGGAAAACGTCATAATGTGAGGATAAAGTTATGACTGAAGAAGAATACCTGCGCATGAAGAACATCTTGAATGCAATCATTGAGCAGCAAGCTGTGTTCGAGGAAAACCATCGCAAAGCCGATGCACGCATGGCCAAGATAGAAAGCAGAGTTAGCAATAATGCCGAAGGTATAGCTGGACTGCTAACGCTCGCTCAAATGCACGAACAAGAGATAACAAAAACGAATGACCAAATGAATACTCGTTTCCAGCAAATCGCGGCGACGTTTGATCAGATTGGTAAGAAGTCAGCCGAGACAGACGAACGTATCAACGCGCTCGTGAATGTTGTCGATCGGTATATCAGTAAGAACTAACCGATGGCTCGCAATCTCACTGTGCATAGTGATGAAGATGGTGTTTGGATTGTTGAATGTCCCTCGATTCCCGGTTGCGTGAGCCAGGGAAAGACACCCTACAACGCAGGGGTTGCTTAGCGTCAGCCATAGAATCGATGCAGGCGGCGAAAATAGTTTCCAAATGTCTACTGAACTAATCAAAGTCACCATCAACGGCGCCGACTTTCAGGTAGCCAAGGGCGCGCGGCTGATCGACGTGTGTCGCGAAAAGGCGTTCGACATTCCCTCCTTCTGTTACTACGCCGACCTCGCCCTGCAGGCCTCCTGTCGCATGTGTCTGGTGCGCATCGAGAAGATGCCGAAGTTGCAGACGTCCTGCACGATCATATGCACCGATGGCATGGTCGTGACCACTCAAAGCGACGAGATCGAAAAGGCACAGCGCTCGATGCTCGAGTTTCTGCTGGCGAACCATCCGCTTGACTGCCCCGTCTGCGACCGCGGTGGCGAGTGTGAGTTGCAGGAGATGACGTTTGACTGGGGCGGTCTGGAAGAGCGGTTTACGGAAAAGAAAAACTACCAGCCGGAAAGATATCTGTCGCCGATCGTGGCCAACGATCCCCAACGCTGCATTTTGTGCAAACGCTGCACCCGCGTCTGCGATGAGTGGATGGGTGAAGACGCGATCGAAGCGGGCGGACGCGGCGCCGGCACAGTCATCGGAACTTACGGCGGCTGGCTCGATTGCTCTCAGTGTGGAAACTGCATTGAAGTTTGCCCCACCGGCACCCTGCTCGACGGCACCTATCGCCATCAGGCGCGGCCCTGGGAATTAACGCAAACGGTTTCAACCTGCACCTATTGTTCGGACGGTTGCCAGATGTCCCTCGGCTCGCGCGGTGACGAACTGATGCGCATCGTCGCGCGTGATCGATACGTCAACGGCCTCAACGGCGAGTTTCTCTGCATCAAAGGCCGCTTCGGGCATCCGTTTGTCAATCACGAAGCGCGCCTGCGGACGCCGATGATTCGTTACAAAAAAGGCGGCAAGCTAATTCCCGCAACCTGGGACGACGCTATCAAGCATGTGGCGCAAAAGCTCGATGCCATCGCCGAGGCCCACGGTGCAAATTCGGTGGCGGTGGTCGGCAGTCCGCGCATCACCAACGAAGCGAATTTTCTGCTGCACAAGTTCGCAACCGAGTTGGTCGGCACCACCAACTACACGACGACCGATGCTTTTAGTTTAAGGCCCTTCTTCGACAATCTCGGCGGCCCTCTCGCCACTCATCGCGACATCCGTCACGCTAAAACAATTCTGCTTATCGGCGGCGAGCCGGAAGAATTGCAGCCGTTGACCGGCAAGCAGATCCGACAGGCAGTGCGCAACGGAGGGGCGAAGCTGATCGTAGTCAACAGCACGCCGATTCGTTTGGTCGAACAGTCGGCGCAGTTCATTCAGATTGCACCCGGCACTGAAGACGCGTTTGTGCTCGCGCTCGCAGACAAGCATGACAGCAGCGGTCCGCTGAAGTGCGGCATTGAGGGCACTGAACTGCAAACGCTGCGTCAGACGATCGAAGGCACACAGGGCGACGTGGTTGTCATGTTTGGCGGTGAGTTGAGCGCGGCATCGCAGGCGGTAATCGCGCAGTTGCCTTATTCGTTGGGTGCTGAGGGCCGGCGCGTTCTGTTACATCCGTTGCCGCTTTACAACAACAGCGTTGGCGCAACCGACATGGGATTGATGGACACCGATCTGAGCCCGGCTCAATTGCTTGATAACGCCGGCGACACGATTCGCGCGGTTTACATCGCCGGCAGTTTCCTTCCGAAACAGTTGAGCGGCCGCGAAGAAGCATTAGGCAGACTGGATTTCCTGGTGGTGCAGGAGTTGTTCGAAACCGACACCACTGCCTTCGCGGACGTTGTTCTGCCGGCTGCGTCGTTTGCCGAAGTCGACGGCACCTTTACGAACAATGACGGGTTTGTGCAGCGCGTTCGCCAGTCAATTCCGCCGGTGCAGCAAGCAAAAGCTGATTGGATTATCACGGCGCAGTTGGCGGCTGAGTTGGGTGTCAATTTTGGTTTCGAGATGTCGGCGAGCGCCGTTTTCAATGAAATCGCCGCGCAGGTACCTGCGTATTCTGGCTTGCGTTATCCCCTGCTGAAAGACGAGACGAACCCCGTGCAGGTGCGACACAAGATTGTCGCGCAGCACAGTCTCTCCGAGGAGCTGAAGACGCTGCGGGAAGCTGTCGCCGCGCTGCCGGAGCCGGGGCCGAAATTAAGCGGGACGCCGCGCGTTGGTCATGAGCTATTTCGTATTGGAACGTTGACTGACAAGGTGCCGCAGTTTCATCTGCTGGCGTCAGGCAATCCACGACCGGAGACAGTCAGAGTTTCACCGTTGTACCAGATTACGGTCGATGCCGACTTGCGACCCGGACTGGCCGCGGCAAGTAAATAGGTTGCGTCAGTCTATTTACGATTCACGATTTACTATTCACTAACTGTGGACTTTAACAATCCATACATTCATTCAGTCGTCCTTATCGTTGCGATCACGGTCGCGTTTCTGACGATCATGCTGCTCGTAGCAGCGACGGTGCTGGCCGAGCGGCGGGTGCTGGCATTTATCCAGGGGCGCGTCGGTCCGAATCGGGTGGGATTTGGTGGCGTGCTGCAGCCGTTCGCCGACTTCATCAAAACCATGATGAAGGAAGATCTCGTTCCTGATCAGTCGACCAAGTTCGTGTTTCTGCTGGCGCCGATGATTGCGGTGGTTACGGCCATCATGGCGATCATCGTATATCCGTTTGGGCCCACCGTCACGCTTCCCTTTCTCGGCACGTTCCCTTTGCGCATCGCGCAGTTTGACGTGGCGTTGCTTTACGTGTTGGGAGTCACTTCGGTCGGCGTCTATGGAATCGCCCTCGCGGGCTGGTCGTCGAATAACAAGTATAGCCTGATGGGCGGCCTGCGCTCGTCCGCGCAAATGATTTCGTATGAGCTGGCGCTGGGCTTGTCGCTTATCGGCGTAATCCTGATTTCAGGGACGCTCGACATCTATCAAATCGTTGAACAACAGTCTGGCTGGATGGGCTTGCAGTGGAACATCATTTACCAACCGCTCGGCTTCATTCTCTATTTGATCGCTGCGATTGCTGAGACGAACCGCGTGCCGTTTGACTTGCCTGAAGCGGAGACGGAACTGGTCGCCGGATTTCATACCGAGTACAGCTCGATAAAATTTCTGCTGTTCTTCAACGCTGAATACATCAACATGATCACGGTGTCGATGCTGGCGACCACGTTGTTTCTCGGCGGCTGGAACGGACCGGGCGTCGCGCAGATTCCGCTGTTGGGAGTAGTTTACTTTTTTGCGAAGATTCTGTTCTTCCTGTTTTTGTACATCTGGCTGCGCGGCACGCTGCCCCGATTTCGCTTCGATCAGTTGATGGATTTTGGTTGGAAGTTTTTGTTGCCCGCCGCGATTTTGAACATCGTGTTGACGGCAACAGTTCAGTTCTTTTTAGGCTAAGAACGAGTTTCAAGTTCCGAGTTTCAAGTTTCAAGTCAGGATCACGGTAAAGGCCAATGATATGGAGTAGGCGGTTACCGAAACTAAAACTTCCCGTGTGCCGAACTTGAAACTCGAAACTTGAAACTCGGAACTTATCTAAGTTTTTCATGTCAACTATTTTATTCATCATTTTCGCAGGCATGGCGATTGGTTGCGCGCTCGCAATGGTTTCACAAACCAACCCCCTATACTGCGCGATCTCGTTGATTGGAGTGTTCATTTCGCTCGCCTCGATCTATGTGACGCTGGCCGCGCCGTTCATTGCGGCCGTGCAGGTGATCGTTTATGCCGGCGCGATTATGGTGCTTGTGATCTTCGTAATCATGCTACTGAATGTCGAACACTCGGAGCCGCGCCGTCGCCGGCTCAAGTTTTTGGTGCCGCTATCGATAGCGATGGCGGGCGTGTTGCTGGCGGAGACTGCTTTCATTCTCTACTCAGTGCAGACTACGGAAAACCACCTTGCCGGAAGCCTTTCGAACGTCGGGCTGACCCACTCGATCGGCGAAGGATTGTTCACGCGTTACCTGCTGCCGTTCGAAGTTACGTCAGTGTTGTTGCTGATGGCGATCGTGGGCGCGATGTCGCTGGCCCGACGGGCGAACCTTCTTTCGCCAGGGGCGCGCGTCGTGCCCGGTGCGCAGGTGCTGGCAATGGACATCGTGAACCCTGCCGCAGTGGGCGATCTGCGGCCGGTCGAAACCGGGACGACCAAAGAGGCAGCGCATTTGCTGGGTGTTGATTTTCGCAGTGATAGAGATCGAGTGGAGTAACAATCATGGGCCCACAGCTTTCCTGGTATCTGGCGCTCTCCGCTGTGCTGTTCACCATCGGCGCGGTGGGCGTAATCATTAAGCGAAACGTGATCGCGATGTTCATGTGCATTGAGCTGATGCTCAATGCCGTGAACCTGACCTTTGTCGCGTTCTCGAGTTTCTTCCAGGACGTGACCGGACAACTTTTCGTTTTCATTGTTATGACGGTGGCTGCCGCAGAGGCTGCGGTCGGCCTTGGCATCATCATCGCAATCTTTCGCAATCGCGAAACGCTTGATGTTGATGAAGCGAGCATTTTAAAACTCTGAGCTTTGTACTTGGTGCTTTGTACTTTGTTCTCTCTCGAGCCTCCCGAGTGAAATCAAAGTACAAAGTTCAAAGCACAAAGTTCAAAAGCGTACCGATGAACGAGAACAACCTTCTTAGTCTGATCATCTTCGCTCCCCTGGCGGGAGCGGCGATCAATTGGTTTTTTGGCCGGCGCCTCAGAAACGAGCGTCTGATTGGTCTCATTGCCTGCGGCTCTGTCGGTATCTCAACCCTGGTTGCTTTTTATCTCGCCCTAAAACCAGGCGGCGCGCTTCGTTCAACTGAACCAGTCTTCGATCACCTCTGGACCTGGATTCAGGTCGGCAGTTTTCGCGCCGACTTCGGCCTGGCCATGGATCGCTTGAGCGGCACTTACGCGCTGTTCATAACCTTCGTCGGTTTTCTGATACACGTTTTCGCGGTCGGCTACATGCATGAGGACAGCGGCTTCTACCGCTTCTTTGCCTACCTCAACCTCTTCATGTTTGCCATGCTCACGCTAATCCTGGCGGACAATTTCCTGTTGATGTTCGTTGGTTGGGAAGGCGTGGGACTCTGTTCTTACCTGCTAATCGGGTTCTATCTCGATCGTAAGGAAGCGGGGGACGCGGCAAAAAAAGCGTTCATAACCAATCGTGTGGGCGACTGGGGATTTGTGATGGGGTTGCTGTTGCTATTCTTCATCACTTCGGCAGCCGGAAACGCTTCGATCAGTTTCTTCACTCAACCGCAAACGGGTGTGACCAGCGCGTTCCAGGTGATTAGTTCACTTCCAGTCGAAGCGTTTGCATGGAAAGCAATTTTTGCGGGCGGCCTGACGTCTGTTGCCGTCCTGCTCTTTATCGGCGCCGCCGGTAAGAGCGCGCAGATTCCGCTCTACGTTTGGCTGCCGGACGCGATGGCCGGGCCGACGCCGGTGTCAGCGCTGATTCACGCGGCGACGATGGTAACTGCCGGCGTGTACATGATCGTGCGCTGTTCTGCGATCTACGTTCATGCGCCAACTGCGATGTTTATCGTCGCGATTATCGGAGCGGCTACAGCTCTGTTTGCGGCGACGATCGGTCTGGCGCAGAACGACATCAAGAAGGTGCTGGCCTACTCCACCATTTCGCAGCTCGGTTACATGTTCCTAGCTTGCGGTGTGGGTGCGTTCGGCGCAGCGATTTTCCACGTCATCACGCACGCGTTTTTCAAGGCGCTCTTGTTCCTTGGTTCGGGTTCGGTGATTCATGGCATGCATCACGAGCAGGATATGCGGCGCATGGGCGGACTCCGAAAGTACATGCCGATCACTTTCGCCACCATGTTGACCGGATGGCTCGCTATTTCGGGTATACCAATCTTCGCGGGCTTCTTTTCAAAGGATGAAATTCTCTGGAAAACCTGGAGCGCCGCCGGCGCGAGCATGCCGGGGCCGCTCTGGAGCAAAGCCTTGTGGGCAGTCGGTGCGCTCACGGCATTACTGACTGCAGTCTACATGACGCGCATGATGGTTATGACGTTCTGGGGCGACGAACGCTTCCGCGAGCCTGCGCCCCACACTGCACAACATGGCGTTCACGAAGACGAACATCATTCAGGCGATCACGTTCATGAGCCGCACGAGTCTCCCGCGCTTATGACGGTGCCTTTGATCGTGCTCGCCGTGCTCTCGACGTTCGGCGGACTAGTCGGCGTGCCTTATGCGATTAGCTCGCTCCTTGGTGGTCATCCCGAAAACTACATTGAACGGATTTTAGAACCTGTTATTGCTACCGCGCCCGGCGCTAGTGAAACGGCGGCGCATGGCGAAGAGCACGTTTGGCTTTCGACGCCGCCACAGGAAGTCGACGGTGCGCCGGCGTTCAAGTCGCTTGGTGAGCATGGCGAAGGCGGCGCCGCGCATTCGCCCGAGGAGATTCGCGAAGAGCGTCTGCTGGCAATGCTCTCGGTCGCAATCGCGCTCATTGGCATCGGCGCCGGCTGGTTAATCTTTAAGAAACGACCGCTGCTTCAGCTGCCGCGCATTCTTGAAAACAAATACTACGTCGACGAGGTTTATGACGCGGCCATCATCAATCCGATCAACGTCGGTTCGAGAGAGGGCCTTTGGAAGTTGTTTGACGTCGGTGTGATCGACGGATTTCTTCATTCTCTTGGCGACGCAGTCACTGAAACCGGCAGGCTGGCGCGGCACTTACAGGCAGGGTTCGTGCGCGGTTACGCGGCAATTATTCTTTTGGGAGCTTTGGCGATCGTCGGCTTCTTTGCGTATTACGGCGTTCACGCTTTGAAATAAATCATGCCGCACTTACTGACCATTCTTATTCTGTTGCCCTTCGCCGGCTCGCTCGCAGTTGTGGGGTACAGCCTGCTGCCCGGGAAACGTGAATCAAACTACCGTTGGATCGCGCTTGGTTTCAGCCTGCTCGAATTTGTGACGTCGCTGCTGTTAATTCGCGGCGCCGGCTCGGGTGCGGGTTTCAGGTTCGTCGACGACGTGCTTTGGATCGGTTCGATCGGTGCGCACTACCACGTCGGTGTTGACGGGATCAGTCTCTGGCTGGTGATTTTGACGACATTGCTGATGCCCATCGCGATCCTCTCCAGCTGGACCGCCATCCACAAGCGCGAACTCGCCTACTACATGTTTCTGTTGATGCTGTTGAGCGCGATGATCGGCGTTTTCGTGAGCCTCGATTTGTTGCTCTTTTACCTGTTCTTCGAAGCGTCGCTCGTGCCGATGTTCTTCCTTATCGGCATCTGGGGCGGTGAACGACGAATCTACGCCGCCGTAAAGTTTTTCATCTACACCGCAGTCGGCAGTCTGTTGATGCTAGCCGGCATCATCGCGCTTTACTTCGTCTACAACACCTTCGACTACACCGTAATTCTGGCGGCGATGCAGCGCGGCGACACGCTGGCAACGCTGCGCTCCGCGCGCTTCGAGATAATAATCTTTGCCGCATTTGCGCTCGCTTTTTGTATCAAGGTTCCCCTGTTTCCATTTCACACCTGGCTGCCGGACGCGCATACGGAAGCACCGACCGCAGGCTCCGTCATCCTCGCCGGCGTGTTACTGAAAATGGGAACTTACGGCTTGCTGCGTTTTAACCTTGCGCTGTTTCCCGAGTCGGCCAGGGCTGCGGCGCCTTTGATCATCACGCTCGCGATCGTGGGAATTATTTACGGCGCACTCGTGGCGATGGTGCAACCCGATGTGAAGCGCCTGGTCGCGTATTCGTCTGTCAGCCACATGGGTTTTGTCGTGCTCGGACTCTTTTCGTTTACTGAACAGGGCATGCAGGGCGCGCTTTACCAGATGCTCAATCACGGTGTTTCCACCGGGGCCTTATTCTTGCTCGTTGGTTTCATTTACGAACGACGGCACACGCGTCAGATTAGCGAGTTCGGTGGACTGGCGACGCCGATGCCGTGGTTCTCAACGCTGTTTGTGATCGCATCGTTGTCTTCTATCGGACTTCCCTTTCTCAACGGCTTTGTCGGTGAGTTCCTGATACTGCTTGGCAGTTGGACTTCCGTGGCGATTGAGCATGCCTGGATTGCAACCATGCTGGCAGGCACAGGCGTCATCTGGGCGGCGGTTTATATGCTGTGGATGCTGCAGCGCGTGGTGTTTGGCAAGGTGACCAATCCGGAAAACGCGAGCCTGACAGACCTGAATGCGCGCGAGCTCACTTTGATATTCCCGCTACTCATCCTGATGCTTTTCATGGGCGTCTACCCAAACGTGTTTTTGGAACGCTCGAAAGGAAGTGTGGCTGAAGTGCGCGCGCGCATCGGAACGAGGCAGTCCGGCGGGTCGTTCGCCGAAGCTAAGCCTGCAGAACTACGCGAGAGGCTGGCTCGCTAAACGGAATGACTCGAGCAAAGGAATCTCGGGCTCTTTAACCAATAATGAATCTTTTGGCACTACAACTCGGCACGCCGGACGTAAATCTCTGGCTAATTCTACCGGAGCTGATCGTTTGCGTCGTGGGTGTTGCCGTGATGTTGGTGGACGCTTTTGCCAGGCCCGCTCAGCGCTGGATTAGCGGCGGACTTTCGCTGTTAGGGTTAGTGGCGGCGGCGGTCAGTTCGTCTTGGTTGTGGAGCGCGTCGCGAACTGTCAACCAGGCGTTCAATGGAATGATCGTTTTAGACGAACTACGACTCGGCTTCACGTTCGTCTTCCTCATCGTGTCGGCGCTGACGATTCTGGTCTCGATGGTTTGGGTCGAGAATGAACGACTGCCTGCCGGCGAGTTTCATTCGCTCCTGATGTTCGCGACTGCCGGGATGATGTTCATGGCATCTGCCGGCGATCTGGTAATGGTATTTCTCGGCCTCGAGATACTTTCGATCGCCACGTATGTGATGTGCGGATTCCGTCGCACGGACGTTCGCTCGAACGAGTCGTCCATGAAGTATTTTATTCTCGGTTCGTTCTCCTCGGCGTTCCTGCTTTATGGCATTGCGTTAATTTACGGAGCCACTTCCACCGCCGCCGGACTACCGGGCACTACCAACATCGCCGAAATCGCGCGACGCATTCCTGAAGCTCAGTATCCGCAGCTCTTGTTCGCTGGCGCGGCAATGATGCTCGTCGGCTTCGGGTTCAAGATTGCGACCGCTCCATTTCACGTTTGGACTCCTGACGTTTACGAAGGCGCGCCGACTCCGGTGACGGCATTCATGGCGGCCGGGCCCAAGGCGGCAGGGTTCGCCTCTTTCCTGCGCGTGTTCATATTCGCGTTTCCGTTTGTAGTTGCAGGCGCCACGAACAATGTCGGCAATCAGATCCATACCGCCTGGATTTCAGCCCTGGTCGTCCTCGCAGTGCTGACGATGAGTGTAGGCAACGTAGTCGCGATTGCGCAAAACAACGTCAAGCGCATGCTTGCTTATTCGTCGATAGCCCACGCAGGTTACGCGCTGGTCGGCTTTATTGCCGCCGGCGCCGCTGCTGACGCGCAACAACGTGACGCTGCCATCGTC
>JBKPNP010000299.1:0-7794 GCA_046732775.1 Acidobacteriota bacterium | reverse complement strand
TTTCTACTGACAAAGCTGTGGCCTGCGCCTCAGGTATTACCCGAGCCTCATAAGGCGCGTCAATAAACGCGCAGCCTGTAGTCACTGTCGTTAACGAGCTTTCTTTGCAGTACCGGTGCTGACCGTTGCGCGGCCGTGTCGTTCACCGGCCGGCCGGCGGAATTGAAGATGTAACTGTCGCGCGTGCGCACCGCGAGGTTCGGCTGATTGACGCGCACTCTTATCTGACGTCGCTCGCCAGCCTGGGCAGTGTTTTTCGGGTAATAGCCAATCGTGTATTGACGCCGCAGTTCGTCGGCGATACTTGCAAACGCGCTGTCAAGATTCTGGGTAGAGTCCGCCGGATAATTTCGCGCACCAGTTTTCTCTGCGAGTTCGCGAAGGTAGCGGCTCGGAAGATCAGAATCGCGCCTGCCTGATCCGCCTCTGCCACCCTGGCCACCGCGTCTCTGTCCGCCTCCGAACACGCCGCCCAGGATTTGGCCAAGAATGTCGCCGTTTGAATTAGGCCATTGACCGGAAGGCCAACCACCACCACCGCCGCTGCCGCCGCCGAAGCTATCGTTCGTGTTGTACTGGACTGAATAAACCAGCGCATCGAGTTCTTCCGCATCGCGCAGGTTACTTTCATACGTTGCGTGCCTGCTGGTGGTGTCGGCGCCATCCGTAAACAGAACAACTGCCTTGCGACCGTCGATGGTGCTCAGTCGTTGATTCATTACCATGTCGACCGCGTCGTATAACTTCGTGCCATCGCCCGGACGCGTGCGCAGAATTGCGTCGCGCAATCGACGTCGATCACTCGTGAACTCAGTCAGGATCCGGATGTCGTCGTCAAACGAAACAACCATCACGCGATCGTCCTGACGTAACTGGTTGACGAAAGTGATCGCTGCGTCCTGTATTTCCTCGAGGCGAAAGCGAGTGGAGCCACTCGTGTCGAGCATCAGCACAACCGAGAATGGCTTATCAACAGATGAGAAGAAGGCGACCGGTTGTTCTTGTCCGTCTTCCCAGAGACGAAAATCTTCCTTGCGCAGGTTTGGGATGTAGCGGCCGTCACGGTCGGTCACACTTACCGGTAGCGTAACGAGCGTCGTGTTTACTCTGATGACATCGCCCGCGTCCACTTCCTCCGGGCCGGTGTTCGCAGGTGTCGACGCGGTCGTGCCCGGCTGAGACCCGGCACGAGTGGCGCCGCCCAGTACGGGCGCGTTGGCGGGCCGCGAAGAATGTGGAGTTATTACCGAGGGATTTTGCGTCACGCGACGTTGACGCGTTTGGCCCTTCAAGCTAGCGCTGGATAGCGTCAGCAGTGATAACAGCAAAAGACAAAAGCCAATTCTTCTCATGGTAAACGCTCCCCTGTTGAGTCGCGGCAAAGCCACCTCGCTTTGATGCGAATGCGCAGTTTTAGATGCTTATTGCCTGACGACCGGCGGAGGAGAGAATCTACAGACGAAAGATAACGCGCAGCGTCGGATGTCGCAAGGCGAAAACCCGTGATTGCACGCGTGGGTGGAGTTAGTTGTGTCGTCGCTCGCCAGCCCGTTTTGTGACATTATCTCTCGCGCAACTCCGCCTATGCGCTTTCTGCGACGTTTACACTATTGGTGGTCACTGATCGCGGCAGCGGGACTGCTGCTGATTTTTGCACCGCCGGTTCTGTTCGTTGCCTGGTTGACCGGAAATCACGACCTCGTTTATCCCTGGGCACTGTTCGGCGCCCGCAATTGGTTGCGTCTCAGCGGCGTGAAGGTGCGTGTACGGGGCAGTGAACATCTCGATCCCAAGCAAACCTACGTTTTCATTTCGAACCACAGATCTTATCTCGACACGGCGACGCTGTTTGTTTACACCGGCCGCAGATTGGGACTGCTCGCCAAGAAGGAGCTGCTGAACGTTCCGATTCTTGGCTACGGCATGGGCTTCGTGAACGTTATGGCGATTGACCGTTCAAACAGCGAGCGTGCGCGTGCAACTGTCGCGGCGGCCACCGAGCGTATTCGTTCAGGCAGATCGTTTGGAGTTTTTGCCGAGGGCACGAGGGCGAAACCCGGTGAGTTTCTGCCGTTCAAGAAAGGCGCGTTCTACATGGCGGTTGAGGCTGGCGTGCCGATCGTTCCCATGGCGATTAAAAATACCGACTATTTGATGGGCAAGGGAACGGGCGAGGCGAGAGCGGGAACAATCGATGTCGTCATGCTTCCGCCTGTTTCAACGGCCGGTTGCCGCGGCGATGAAGACGTCAGGAAACTAGTGAGCCGCGTGCATGAAATGGTGGGGGACGAACTCAACCGAGTTAGCGTCCCCCAATGACCGTCCTCGTGATGGATTACGGCTTGCGCGGTGGAGTGGGCGTCGGCGCCGGCTGTTTTTCAGGCTCAGCTTCAATAATTCTTACCTTGGCGCGCGCCACCTCAAAGTCCGTATAACGAACTTTCATGCGGATATGCAGCACGTCGCCTGAATCGAACACCAGTTCTTCATCAGCATACGAATAGGTAGGGAACCAATAGCGCCCATCGATCTGCTCGCGGTAAGTTTCCACCATGGGAAACTTGTTTTTCTTCGTTTCGGGTACGCCCTTCCCGCGTGTCTTCACAATCTGCAAATCTTGATCTTCGACCCACACGCGTCCCGAAAACAACCGCCCCTTCGTCTTCTTTGGGTCCGGCATTACTTTGGGCGAGACGTCGAAAACATAGAGGTTCAACTCGTCGATTTTGTCTTTGCCCACGTATCGGAAATTGTATTCCGGGATTTTAGCGGGCTCGAGCGCGAAGGGCTGAATCCCACCCAGGTCGTCAATATCTTCCTGGGTAATGGAATCACCCATCGACGACATCGGAAAAAAGCTGATTTTCTCGTAGCGATTGCCCTGATCGTCGAAGGTGAACGTAGAAACGCGATGGTACTCGCCAAGGATCTGTCCACCCATCCCGATACTTTGCAGGATGGCGTCGCGCTTGAAGGAGTATTCGTTGAGCGCGCGGCGAAACTCTGCTTCCTTGGCTGTAAAGGATTTAATAATCCGGTCAATTTCCGCTGGCGGAAGGCTGGCGGAATTAGCGAGCGCTTCTTGTCCGCTGGTTGGCCGAGTCACCGTGAGCAGATTGAGGACGGCAAACAGCGCAAAAGCGAGGCTTCTAAAATTCATTTTTGAAAAATCCCTTGTGATGAATGTTAATCCTGAAGATTCGGCGTTCAGATGCCCAAAAACAGCCTCGATGTTGCCAGCAACCGGCCGCAGTGTGCTGATGTCCGATAGAGCTCCGACGCAAATGATTTTAAAGTTGCAAAAACCCTTGCATCTGGTATAAGGTGCTCCCCGCAGAAGCAATTACCTCAGCTCTTGCTGTTGAGAGATACGAAAATTGGATCGCGGGTTCGGCGCGTGGGAGCAGCAATGGACGGCCCGCGAACAGCGTATCAACAAACACTTAGAGGCTTGAGTCAGGTCCTCACGTCGGTAACAGCAACGTCCGAAATTTCCCGTGGATCCCAAGCGCGAAAGCGCCTGGGCAACGCAGAGCGGCCGCGTTGTTCACGGGATGACGTAAGATCAAGCTTTGGGAGGAGCCTGATCAGAAGCTTATACCGATGATGTGCGCGGCGGGCGCCGCTCCTTCTGGGCGGAGCGGCTTTAACGCCGCCGCGCACACCCCAGCGTGACTCAGTTCGCGAATTCCACCACCGGTCGTTTCGGAATAATCCCTAACTCAAATCCTTCACTCAGCATCAGTTTCACCGCTTCGCGGGCACGGTCGCTGTATTCCAGGGTCAGGTCATTCACCCACATCGCGACGAAACGGTCTGCCAGCGCCACATCCATATCTCGCGCAAATTGCATTGCATAAGCCAACGCATCGTCGCGATTGTCGAGCGAGTATTGAATGCTGTCCCTGAGGCACCGCGAAACCTGCTGAATAATTTCGGAGCCAAGCTCACGCCGAATTACGTTGCCACCCATCGGCAACGGCAGGCCGGTTCGTTCATGCCACCACTCGCCAAGATCGAGAATCTTGTGCAACCCGACGGATTCGTAAAAGAGTTGTCCTTCGTGAATCAACAGTCCGGCGTCACATTTTCCCGATTGCACCGCGTCGATGATCTTATCGAACGGTACTACTTCATACTCAAAATCGCGATTGACAAGCCTCAGGGCAAGGAAAGCGCTGGTTAGAGTTCCCGGCACCGCGATTCGTAGTTTCGAGATTTCAGAAGCGGCAATCGGCTCGCGGGCCACGAGGATCGGACCGTAATTGTCGCCGATCGATGCGCCGTGCGGCAGCAACAGGTATTTGTCGGAGATGTACGCGTAGGCATGAAAGCTTACCGCCGTCACGTCGTAGGTGCCCTTGAAGGCTTCTTCGTTCAACGTCTGGATGTCCTTGAGGACGTGGGTGAACGTCAAACCTCCGGTATCGAGTTTGTTGGTTGCCAGTCCGTAAAACATGAAAGCATCGTCGGAGTCAGGCGAGTGTGCTACGGATATGGTTCGGGTTTCAGTCAGGGTTGTTGTCATAAAGGGTTTTCGAAATCAGGATCAAATTCTCAGATTAAACGAGGCTCACGTTGTCGCGCTCGATGGGGTTATAGACGGTGTCGCGTTCGACGGCTGCGAAACCTGCCTCTTCAATTAAGCTGACTAACTCGGCTCGAGACATCTTGACCTCGTTGTTCGATTCAATTGAATAACTTTCAGAAAGCTCGCCGCCGTCAGTGATGGTGCCGTCAATATCATTGGCGCCATAGTGCAGTGCAACTTGCGCCAGGCGTTTGCCGAGCATTACCCAATAAGCCTTGATGTGGTCGAAGTTGTCGAGCAGCAAACGCGAAACCGCCATCGTCTTCAGCGAGTCGACTCCGGAAGGGCCAGGCAGATGCGACAACTGCGTATTTTCGGGATAGAAAGCGAGGGGAATCAGGCACTGAAATCCGTGTGACTCGTCCTGTTGCGCCCGCAAACGCAGCAGGTGATCGACGCGATCTTCCATTGATTCTATATGACCGTAGAGCATGGTGGCGTTGGTTCTCAATCCGGCGGCGTGAACCTTTCCAGAAAGCTGGAGCCAGCGATCGGCGTCACACTTATGCGCGCAAATCATGGAACGAGTCGGTTCGCGGAAGATTTCTGCGCCGCCGCCGGGGCACGAATCCAAGCCCGCTGCGATCAACTGTCCAATCACGTCCTCGTCCGACATCTTGTAAAAATGGGCGAAGTGATCGAGTTCCACCATCGTAAAAGCTTTCAAGTGCAGTTTGGGAAACTGCCGTTTTAGGCCTGACAGCAGATCGGTGAAATAACTGAAGGGCAGTTTTGTGTTCAGGCCTCCGGTAATATGCAACTCAGTCGCGCCCTCTTTCACTGCTTCGCCGGCCACTTTCAAACTGTCGTCGATACTGTATGTATAGGCGTCGGGTTGTCGGGGCGTGCGGTAGAAACCGCAAAATTTGCAGTCGGCGTAACACACATTTGTCGGATTGAGATGACGGTTAACGTTGAAGAAGGTGGTGCGGCCGTGTTTGCGCCGGCGCACGCTATCCGCGAGCTTGCCTAACGCCGGCAGGTCCTCAGTCGCAAACAACGCGAGGCCATCTTCGAAAGAAAGCCGTTCATTGCTCGCAACTTTCTCCGCAACGGCCGTCAATATTCGATCGTGTGAAAAGTTCATGAAAAAGTCCTTATCAGTACCGCGCCGCCAAACGTCACAAACAGAATCACGCTGACAAACGCGTTCGTAGTAAAAAAGGCTGCGTTCAGCCGGCTCAAGTCGTCAGCTCTCACCAGTCGATGCTGGTAGAAGAGTAGAACTGCAGTAGCCAGCACGCCCACCATCGCCACGAGTCCGAGGTGTGTACGCCAGTATAGACCTACGAGGGCGAAAAACGCGGCGACGTGAAGCAGCCGCGCAATCCATAAAGCTCGTTCGATCCCGAAATGCTTTGGGATCGAATGCAATCCCATGCGCGTGTCAAAGTCGTAATCCTGACACGCATAGAGAACGTCGAATCCCGCAGTCCATAGCATGACGACGACTGAAAGAAGCAGGGGCACCGCGCTATCGAGAGAACCACGGACCGCGATCCAGGCACCGGTCGGAGCAATCGACAGACACCAACCCAGGACAAGATGCGATAACAAGGTCCAGCGCTTTGTGAACGAATAGAGCAGAACGCTCGCGAGCGCAACCGGGGCAAGCAAGAGCGTCAGACGGTTGAGCATCGCGGCGGCGATAAAAAAGAGTGTCGCCGAAACCGCAGTGAACGCCCACACGAACCCAATGGATAACAAACCCGCCGGCAAGGCGCGATTAGCAGTGCGCGGATTGCGCGCATCAATTTGCCGGTCAGCAAGTCGATTGAAGGCCATCGCTGTCGAACGCGCGCCGACCATCGCTGCGGTAATCCACACAATCTGTCTCAGGGACGGCAAACCGTTGGCGGCAAGTACGGCCCCCAGAAATGCAAACGGCAACGCGAAAAGCGTGTGCTCAATCTTGATCATTTCGAAGGTGGTACGTACGTCGCGCAGGAGGGCTGTCATGGGAGAATCAGTCTTCGGTCGTGCTTATCAGTTCACCGTTTTGTTGGGGCAAACCTTTCCATTGGGTCGACTGTGAATGCGGCACGCCCAGGTGATCGAGAATACGAAACACGAGATGGTCAACGAGTGCCTCGATGGTTTGCGGTCGATGATAAAAGCCCGGACTGGCGGGAATAATGTGCGCGCCGGCGCGCGACAAGCGCAGCATGTTCTCCAGATGAATCGCGTTGTACGGGGTTTCGCGAGGCACGATAACGAGCCGGCGGTTCTCTTTCAAAGTAACGTCGGCGGCTCGATGGATCAGGTTTGTTCCGGCGCCAGACGCAATCGCGCCCAGCGTGCCCATCGAACAAGGCACAATCACCATGCCCTCTTGTGGATGGGAACCGGAAGACGGCCGCGCCGCGATGTTGTCCAGCCGGTGCAAATGAATTAGACGCGAACTGTGCGGCAGACCGAGCCAGCGATTGATTGCGCCGCGATCACCGGTCAGGTCAACGCCTAACTCGACTTTGGCAACCGTGGTCGCCGCTTCAGACATGATCAAATTAACGCGCTCGACCACTCCGCTCGCGGCCAGGTGCATCAGTGTTCTTTGCGCGTAAATCGATCCCGAAGCGCCGGTAATTGCTAACGTGAATTCCATCTTGTTGCCGTGGTTGAATCTTACTTGGGAGGTAGTTTCGGTGCAAACGCAACTGAAGAAATCCGCAGATTTCGCAGATGACACTGATTTAGAGATTCACAACCGCTTTGATTGAATGACACTCGCCCGAGCGGCTTGCTTCAAATCATCGCGTTTTTGGCCGCCAAGCCAACAGTGTAAGGCTCAAGCTCGAGAAGCTCAGGGTGAGGAAGAGTGGCTTGCCCTGGCTTTGATTGAATGGCGTTCGCCCAAGCGGGGCAAGCCCGCCTTCCCGACCTCGAGGCTTTCAAAGAAGCTGTCCGAACCAAGGATTGTAACCCTGGATTTCTTGAGCTTGAGCCTTACATTGGTGGCCGTGTTCGTGTTTGCGTTAGAGTATTCGGCTAAATATGGACATCGCTAAACTGGAACAACTCCTGGCGGCCTACAAACGTGATGATTTGGAGACAGCCGAGGCCGCACGACTCATAACCGATCTACAGTATGAAAACGTCGGTTACGCACGAGTTGATCACTCGCGCTCCACCCGACAGGGTTTTCCGGAAGTTGTCTTTGGCCTCGGTAAGACTCGTGAACAGATCGTCGGTATCGTTGAACG
>JBKPNP010000298.1:0-10391 GCA_046732775.1 Acidobacteriota bacterium | reverse complement strand
CGCGACCAAACATGCTTCGATTAGTAGTCTCGCGCCGCCCAGTGCGACCGGCGCGTGGCCGGGAGTGCACACGAAGAACCTCGACGTGATCGATATCGAACCGCTGCGTGCAGAAATACTTGGGTTTGTTGAGTCAGCGCGCACCAGTTCAGCTCCCGCCGTTTCCGGATTAGAAGGCCGCAACGCGTTGTCTCTGGCGTTGCGCGCGCTCGAACGAATTGCAGAACACACCGGCAAAGTGCAAGTCGGAAGTGCCGTGAAATGAACCAGGACGATGACTGCAGTTCCAACTATTTCAGCTCTGCTAACTGAACGCATCGCTGCGGGTGATTTTCCGTCTGCCGTCTATCTCATCGGTGAGCGCGGTCGCGAGGTATTTGTTGACGCACTCGGAAATGCAGTCGCCGAACCGCAGCGCATCCAAGCCAGCGTCGACACGATTTACGATCTTGCTTCACTGACCAAGCCGCTTATCACCGGCATGCTCTGCGCGCGCCGCGTGGAGTCGGGCGAGATAACGCTGGACAGTTTTATTGCCCGGTACCTGCCTGAATTTGATCGAACCGGCAAACATGAGATCACTGTTCAACAGCTGCTGACTCACAGTTCAGGGCTGCCCGCATGGCGACCGCTTTATCAACTCGCAGGCACACCCGAACAAACTCTCAGGGCAATCGCGGTTGTAGATCTCGACTATCAACCCGGAACGCGCGTGGTCTATAGCGACCTCGGCTTCATCGTGCTGGGTTTACTTTTGGAGAAATTATCCGGCAAGACCATCGCAGAACTCGCCCGGGAAGAAATGTTTGACCCGCTCAGATTGCAGCACACGTTCTTCAATCCGGAGCTGTCATTGCAAACGGGAATCGCGGCTTGCGAGGCCGGCAACCAGTATGAGCGGCAGATGTGCGGCGCGGCAGACGCGGACAAAAAGAATTGGCGGGAAGAAATCATCTGGGGCCAGGTACACGACGGAAACGCTTATTTTCTCGGCGGCGCGGCCGGTCATGCGGGACTTTTTTCCACGGCGCGCGAAACCTTCGCCATCGCTTCGCAGTTTCTCCCGAGTCATTCCAAATTGTTACAGCCAGACACCTGCGAATTGTTTCGCACCAACCTGACGGCCGGTTTGGAAGAGGCGCGGTCTTTCGGATGGCAGCTCGCTGAGACGAAAGATTCGGCTGCCGGGCTGGATTTGCCGCGGGACAGTTTTGGTCACTCGGGGTTCACGGGAACGAGTTGCTGGATCGACTCGCGACAGGAACGCATTTATATTCTGCTAACAAACCGCACTCATGCGCGCGCGTTGCCGTTTGCGAATATCAACAGCGTGCGCCGGCGGTTCCATAGCCTGGCGATGGCGGCGCTCGACGAATCAATCGCGAGTTAGACGCGACAAAGTTTTCCTATTTAGTTTTGGGCAGGATAGTGAAACGACTAAGTCCGACGAACACGCGATCGCCCCGGCGCAGTTTCACCGTCAAACTTTCAGGCTTTGGCCTGGTCACGATTATGGGCTTCGCGTTCTGTGTCTCTGGAGTTTCCGTTGTCAGATAATAGGGCGTGTCGCGGTCGTCACAGGCGCTGCCCCCACTCGGGTCCAGCCGCACTCGCACGCGCTCATAAGCACCCACAAAGCTTGTCTCATCAATTAACCCGCTCGTGAAGCAAGCGTGTCCCCCCGGCAACGTTTGCGCCTTGCTTAGAATTACATCTTCCGGTCGAAAGACAATTTTTACGGTGTCGCCGTCTTTGAATTTCGCTTCATCGATGGAGGCGGGAATCAGCGTCGACCCAATTTCAATCTGCCGGCCGCGCACGACGCCCTCGAGAATATTCGCCGCGCCGAGAAAGGTAGCAACGTACTCGCTGGCCGGATTGTTATAAACATCGGCGGGCGTGCCGATCTGTTCTATGTTGCCGGACTTGATGACCGCGATGCGATCGCCAAGCTCTAGGGCTTCTTCCTGATCGTGTGTAATGAAAATGGCCGGCACGTTGACCTTTTTCAGAAGCGCGCGTATTTCACGTCGCAAGTGTCCACGAGTTTGCGCGTCGAGTGCGCCGAAGGGTTCATCGAAAAGCAAAACCTCGGGCTTGTAAGCGAGCGTTCGCGCGATGGCGACGCGCTGTTGTTGACCGCCCGATAGTTGTGAAGGATATTTTTTGCGATGCTCTTGCAGCTGAACCAACTCGAGCAGTTCATTGACCGTTTTCTTAACTTCCTTGCGCGGACGATGGCGAATGCGCAGGCCGTAACCGATATTTTTTTCCACCGTCATCTTTGGAAAAAGCGCGTACGACTGAAAAATCACGCCCACGCCGCGTTCCCGCGCCGGCAATTCGGTGACGTCTTTGTTGTGAAGGATGATGCTGCCGGTGTACGGCTGTTCGAGGCCGGCAATGATGCGCAGTATCGTTGTCTTGCCACTGCCGGACGCACCCAACAAAACGAGGGCCTCGCCTTCAGCGACGTGAAACGTGATGTTTTCAAGCACACTCGCTTTGCCGAACGACTTGCTTATGCCCAGGATACTCGCGGCGTACGAAGTGTTCGGCGCCGGCGCTGCCGGCGGGGCTTCGGATATTTTAACCGGCTGTGGTTTCACGTTTAATTCCTGGCTCGTCATCAAAACCAAGGCGGGCGCGACGCCCGCGCTCCAGTCGTTACAAACCTAACAGTCTTGAGTTCGTTCAATCTACGTCAAGCCAGTCGCGTGCAAAAAAGAGTACGCTGAAAATCAGAAAAGAAAATAGCGCCAGCACAATGGCAATGGCGTTGGCCGCTTCAATCTGGCCTTCGTTGAACTTCGCGAAAATATAAAGTGGCGCAGTTTGTGTTCTGCCTGCCAAATTGCCGGAAACCATGATGGTCGAACCGAATTCACCGATGGCGCGCGCGAATGTCAGCAGTGCACCGGAAACGATTGCACCGCGCAACGAGGGGAGGGTGACGTGCCAAAACGTTTGCACGCGCGTGGCGCCAATCGTCGCCGAGGCCTCTTCCAGGGAGCGGTTCATTGTCTCGAATACAGGCTTAATAACACCAAACGCGAGCGGAAACGTCACGAAGATATTGGCAAGGATGATGGCGCCGGCAGTGAACATCACTTCGATTCCGTGCGGACGAAGCAGGCGGCCGAGCATACCGTAGGGTCCCCACAACAGCAGCAGGGCCACGCCGGCGACGGCTGTCGGAATTGCTGTCGGCAACGAGATGGTGACGATCAGCGCGTTGCGTCCCCAGAAGTTGTAACGCGAGAGCACGTAAGACGCGAACAAGCCGAACACTACATTGAATACCGTCGCCCAGAAGCTGGTAACGAGCGAGAGCTTGAGCGCGAAGATTGCTTCGGCGGCGGTTAGTGCAGACCAGAAACTCGCGAGCCCCTTGTTGGTGCCGAAAATAAAGATGGACAGCAACGGCAGAAAGACCAGCGGCAGCATCATGAACACAAGCATGCCGATGCTCAATGGCCGCGCCACATCGAAGCCGCGTACGTGCCGCATTGTTGGTACAAATGAACTCATGACATTTCGAGTTTCGAGTTTCGAGTTCCGAGTTCCGAGTTCAACCTTCGCCTGAAGTTTCGCCTTCGCTAACTCGGAACTCGGAACCCGGAACTCGAAACTTTCACTTCCTATCCCTTACCTGGTTCTTAAAAACTTGTTCGATGACTTCCGGATACGCCCGCTCCCAGCCGCCGAAGTATTCAATCGTGAACGGCATTTCAATGCGCCCGAACGCGTTGTTTGCATCGTTCAAAGCTTCGTTGCTCACCGAATGAAAGTGATGTTTGACGAAAGCTGCCTGAGCTTCGTCACTCCAGAGGTATTGCACGAACGCATCGACAACCGCACGTTTGGCTGCCGTCACATTGCGATCGATAACGACCACCGGGTGCTCGCTGTAAATGGTGGCGCGGGGCGTAATAATCTCGAGCGGCTTCCCGCTCTCCTTCATCAGTAAGCCTTCGAGCTCGTACGTTACCAGCGCGTCGCCGTTGCCCAGCTCAAAGGTTGTCCTTGCTTCACGCGCTGAGGCAGGGGTAACGAAAACGTTTTTCCAGATCGCCTGCAGCGTCTGCAACGCGCGCGCCTGGTCTGGTTCGCGGTGTTGTTGCTCTGACTTCTTCAACTCCGAACCATATATCGCCAGCACCGACCATTGCGCCCCGCCGGAACTGATCGGATCGGGATGGATCAATTTCACGCCCGGCTTTGCCAGGTCAGGAAAATCGTGGATGCCCTTCGGGTTTGCGCCCTTAACGAGGATGACGAAAGGCGTCTTATTGATAATTCCCTTGTAGGGGAAGCTGTGCCAGTCCGTCGTAACGAAGCCGTTGTCTTTCAATCGCTGCGCATCGCGGTCAATGGAAAGAATCGCGATTTCCGCCGGCACGCCCTGAATGATTTGGTTTGTGATGGTCTCGGAGCCCGCGAATGACGAGGTAAAACGGAGGTCCTCACCGTGTTCCTGTTTCCACTTCGCAATGAAGCCCGGATAGATCGACTTCTCGAGTGCCTCTTTCATGACCGAGAAGCCGTAAAGCGTGATGCTGAGCCCACCGCTTTCCGATGGCGGCTTCGGCAAACAACTGCTAACAGCTAAAATCACCGCCGTCAGCGATGCGAAGAATGCAAACGAGCGATTGAAGGTACGTGTGCGCAAACCGGGAATCCTCGGCTCGAAGTTTCGCGATACGGGGGATTGTTGGTCTATACCATACCTGCGGCTTATCTGGAAAGATGCAATAATCCGAGGCTCTAATTGACCGGGAAATACAAGACTTCAACTCAACCCGGTCGGAGGTGACCACCAGTTTCATCCAAACTAATCGCCTTCTGTGCGTTAACGTTGTCATTGATCGCCGCGACCGGCTGCCGGTCCGGAAGTTCCACCACCGCGCCGTCCACGCTTACAATTGCGGCTGCTTCGAATCTGACTGATACTTTCGAAGAACTCAGTCCGCGCTTCACCGCAGCGACTGGCATTCGTCTGGTCGTGAGCTTCGGCGCGACGGCAGACCTTGCGAAACAGATCGAACACGGCGCGCCGTTTGACGTTTTCATGTCGGCCGATGCAGAACACGTGGAACAACTTGACGTTAAAGGATTGCTCACGGCCGGCAGTCGAAAAATCTACGCGCGCGGACGCCTGGTAATGTGGCTACCGGCGAGCAGTAAGCTGACGGCGTTGCGCATTGAGGACATCAAGGCGGCTGAGTTTGAGCGGATTGCAATTGCGAAACCCGACGTGGCGCCTTACGGGCGGGCCGCGGTTGAGACGCTGAGGGCGTTGGGATGTTGGGAGGCAATTGAATCGCGCGTCATTTATTCGCAGACAGTGTCTCAAGCGAAGCAGTACGCTGCGACCGGCAATGCCGAAGTTGCGTTTATTCCACTCGCACTCGTAAAACCAGGAGAAGGCCGATACCTGGAAGCTGGCAGTGAACTGCATCAACCAATTGAGCAGGCGATGGCGATAGTGAAGGAATCAAACCAACAGGATGCGGCCAGGCGTTTTATGGATTTTGTTAATGCCAGTGAGGGACAACAATTACTTGCGAAACATGGATACGAGCCGCTGCAGCATTAGATCGTCGCCAAAATGGAAGCAACGGACGGAGCGCTTTGACTGGAGCGCAAGCGTCCTTGCTTGCGTGTGATCCAAAGCGGCAACCGGAACGGTTGCACTCCAGTCTAATTTTTTGTTGGAACAGGTAGTCGCCGGCTGTGTACGCCAGCGCTCATTACTGGTATGCTACTCTCGAACGATTAGTCCTTTTCGACGCGGGAACCCCGTTCGTTCTGCCCGCATTTCCCAATACAGTTATTCCCTTCAGGGTTCTTCAGTGACCTTTGACCGGAGAAGTTATGAAAATCTTACTATATAACCCTGATAACGGCGTGACTCGTAATTTCATGCCTCACCTGTGGATGTTTCTGCTTCAGGAATTAACACCTCCCGGACATGAAGTAATTCTGATCGATGGCAACGCCAAGGCGATGAGTGACGAGGAGATCGTGGACTTCGTTGTGCGCGAAAAAGTTGGACTCGTCGGTATTGGCGCGATGACGCGAATGGTTGCCAAAGCATATCGCGTTGCCACCGCCATTCGCGCCGCCGGCGTGAAGGTGGTCATGGGCGGACCGCATGTAACCGAATGTCCGGATGAAGCAATTGGGAAAGACGGCGGACCGCGCTACGCGGATGCCGTTGCCCTCGGCGAGGCTGATGAAACCTGGCCATTGATTGTCGAAGACGCAGCGCGCGGCGAACTAAAAGAAGTTTACCAGCCCGCACGCGACGAAAAGGGTGTTGACCGCAAGCCGAGCCTGCAGCCCTATCCAGAGATACCCTGGGAGAAGTTGGATCTGAACCAGTTCAGCCTGGTGCCGAAGATGGCTCGTTCCTTTCTTTCAGGACTCGGCAACGGCTGGGGGTCGTTTCATGTGGTGCCGATGGAAACCGGACGCGGTTGTCCTTACGGTTGTGAGTTCTGCACTGTCACCGGCTTCTTTGGCGACTCAATTCGCTTCCGCACGAACGAAAGCGTGGTCAACGAGCTGTTGAGACTGAAGGCACGAGCGCGCCGCGAGCGCGGTCAGATAGCTGTTTTCTTCATCGACGATAATCTGGCAATCAACATCAAGCGCACCAAGTCGTTGCTGCGCGACATTATTGCCGCGGGCGCGCAGTTGCCCTGGGTCGCGCAAATCAGTGCCAACCTTTTGCGTGATGAAGAACTCGTAGATCTAATTGCGGCCTCGGGCGGGCAGTGGGTGTTCATCGGCATGGAGTCAATTGACCCGGCGAACATGGCCGACGTCAACAAGAATTTCAGCAAGCCCAGTGAATACGGTGCGGTGCTTCAGCGATTGGCCGAACGAAACGTTTACGCGATCACGTCCTTCATTTTTGGTATGGACAACGACACGCAAGGCGTCGCAGATCGGACCGTCAATGAAATTAATTCGTGGCCTCCAGGACTTCCGGTTTTTGGTCAATTGACTCCCTTCCCCGCTACCCCGCTTTACGATCGCCTGGCCAAGGCCGGCCGCTTGGCGCGCCCGAAACACTGGATGGACTTCGCACCGTTTTGGATGGCACACACTCCGCTGAAGATGACGATTCAGGAAGCGCGACAGGAAACGGATCACGCGTGGCGCCGCTCGTATAGTCCGGAACGAAACGCTGAGGCCCTGGAATCGATCAGTGACGCGCCGTTCCGTTATCGCGTCAGTCATCTGGTGTCGCGTCTGTTCTTCCGCGGCATCTACTTCCCGCAAATGAATCGGCGCGCCTGGCTCAAACTTATCTTCGAAAATCGCCGGCCGATTTACGGTTTGACTAGAGAAGCGATTGGCATGTATCGCTCACATCGCAAAACTCGTTCGCAATCAAGCGAAGGACCGACTGCGGTGATGAACGAACAGAAGGCCGCTTAGTCTGCCGGCGGATTACGGCCTCACTACACTAGTTGACTGCCGTTCACACGACCGCAGTTTAGTGAACTCCCCGGGTTATCCGTTACGTGTCCACTACAGCGCCCCAACCCGCGGGCCTGCGCGCCCGGCTCGCTGAATTCCTCAGTCTCGAAGCAAACGTGTCGATCGCTTCGGCCGCAGTCTTTCTCCTCGGCCTCGGTGAAGAACTCTGGAAAAAATTCCTGCCTAAATACCTGGAAGCCCTGGGCGCCAGCACTCCCGTCATCGGACTATTCGGCACGGCGGAAGATTTTCTTGACGCGATCTATCAGTATCCCGGCGGCTGGCTTGCCGATCATCTCGGGCGCCGTCGCGCTTTCCTGATCTTTGTAGGACTGGCCTCAGCGGGTTATGTCATCTACTTCTTCGCCTCCGCGTCGCCGCTGGTGTTTCTTGGTCTCGCTTTCGCCATGGCCTGGCAGAGCATGGCCTCACCCGCGATCTTTGCCGTCATCGGCGATTCCCTGCCCCCTGAGCGCCGCGCGATGGGCTTCACCTTGCAATCAATTCTAAAACGCGTACCAATCGTGGTCGCGCCAATCGCCGGCGGCGCCATGATCGCTTCATTAGGAGTTGTAAAGGGCGTTCACATCGGACTACTCATTACCCTCGGTTTAGCTGCCGTGACCTTGCTGCTCGTCATGAGAGTCAACATCGCCGTCAAGGCTGCGGATACAACCAACATTGCCGGCGTCTGGCGTTCTTTTCATGCGGCCTTGAAGCGTCTGCTGATCTCTGACGTCATTATCAGGATGTGTGAAGGAATGACGGGAGTGCTCACGATTCTCTATGTGACCAACGTTCAAGGCTTCAGCACAGCGCGTTTCGGAACCTTGATCGCGATCCAAATGGTTGTGTCGATCCTCGTTTACATTCCCGCCGGAAGAATTGCCGGACGCATCGGACGCAAACCGTTTGTAATCGTTACCTTCGTCTGTTTTGCGCTCTATCCGCTGGCGATTGTTTTTGCTTCCAGTTTTGCGTTCCTGATTCTCGCATTCGTGATCGGCGGACTTCGCGAGATCGGTGAACCTTCGCGCAAGGCCATGATCGTGGACTTCGCGCAGGACAATCTTCGAGCGCGCTCGGTGGGACTCTATTACCTCGTGCGTAGCCTTTCAATTACTCCCGCTGCCGCCATCGGCGGCCTGCTTTGGAAAGTCAGCCCACAGTTACCGTTCATCGTGGCGGGAGTCATCGGATTAATCGGCACCGTCGTTTTTACTCTCACAGTGGAAGAAAAGTTCGCCGCCTAACTTCCTGACGTCGATCCCCGAGAGATGTAGTACTATGAGCCCGCGGTCGAGCCCCCCAAGACTAAACCGCAGGGGTTTTGGTATGCGTTATTCCCTCGCTCGAAGCGCGCTTGCATTCCTGCTTGCGTTCCACCTTCTGACCCTCCCTATATTCAGCCAACAGGATTTAGGCCGGCCCCGGACTGTTTCTCCAAGACCTGTCACGCCGCGACCTGCGCTCGAGAATTCTTCACCCGAATGGAAGGTCGACAACTCGCACCCGATCTCCGAACAGCCCGCAAAGGTTGCGACGAATCTTCAGCCCGAGCCAACAATTCGCGTGGCACTCGCGACCAACGTGCGTTCGGCCACAATCTCGAGCGCCGGCCGTTTGTTGAACGGCAACGATGAAGGTGAGAACTTTGCGCCGCTCGAAGTGACGCGTTTACGTCTCGAGCCGCGTTTGCTTTCGCCGCCATCCGCTAGCGATACGGGTGATGCGTCGCGGATCCAAATTGCGGGGCTCGCCAGCCGCGAAGACGCTGAGCAAAAGGCAAAGGACGTTCGTGAAGCTATCGCGGAAGATTCGCAGGTAGTTTTCGACGATGCCACCAAAACTTGGGGACTACTCGTCGGCACAGCACGTCCGGCCGTGGAAGCGGAAGAGCTGCGTGCTCGCCTCGAGGATGCTGGATTCGATGCCACTGTGACTTCGCCCGCTCAGTCCACGCCGCGGACGACGGCGAACAATACCGGAGCGATCGGCGTAGCCCGCTATCCGTTAGTCGAAAAGACTTCTGCTTCGACAACTTCCAGCAGTGCGCGCAGTGCTCGTCCCGCGGCTCGTTTTTCGTCGCCGACGCGCGAAGTAGTCGCATTAGCTGTTGGCGCCGGTCGATTGTTCAGCTCGAGCGCGCCTGTTACGTTTGCCAGTGACAGCGCTACTACTCCGGTGCGTTTTGACGAACGTCCCTATCGCGGTCGTATTGAAGTCTTCACAAACACTCGCGGCGCGCTCACCGTGGTCAACGTGCTCGGGCTCGAAGACTACGTCAAGGGCGTGGTCCCCAATGAGCTTTCCGCCGGCGGCTATCCGCTGCTCGAAGCCCACAAGGCACAAGCGATCGCGGCTCGCACTTACGCTCTGCGCAATCGCGGTCAGTTTATGTCGCAAGGCTACGACCTTTTGCCGACGACGCGCTCGCAAGTTTATCGCGGGCTCGTTTCCGAAAATTCTCTGTCGTCGCGCGCGGTAGATGAAACGCGCGGCATTGTCGCGACTTACAACGGCGAACCGATAAACGCGCTCTACACCTCAACCTGCGGCGGCCGCACCGAAGACGCGCAAAACATTTTCAATGGCCCGGTTCCCTATCTAAAGGCGCGCGAATGCGCCGCCGAGGGGCATGACGCGCTCAAGAGTTTCACGGTGACGACCAACCGCGAGCCCGTTGAGTTGAAAGAGCTTCAGCATGTAGCACAAGCACGCGATGCCGCGCTGTTGAGCGTGCAGAACTTTACATCGCTGCGAAAGATTTCCGACTCGTGGCTCGACGACGAAGCTGAAGTGTCGGAAGTGCGCAGTTGGTTGTCATCCGTCGCCCGGCTTGCGCATCAAACTGCTCCCGCTGTCACGGAGGATGTGAACAAGCCGCCTCAATTCGC
>JBKPNP010000297.1:0-1187 GCA_046732775.1 Acidobacteriota bacterium | reverse complement strand
CGTCGCGGCCGCGGCTTTTGCGCATCAACTCTTCCAACATCAACTCGCTTTTCAGGTTGACCTGAAAATCCTGCTCAGCCGCAAGCCGATCTTTTTCGGCGGCGCGATTCTGCGACATCATGATGATCGGCGCCTGCAATGCCGCCGTCATCGACAACATAAGATTAAGCAGGATGTAAGGATATGGATCGTATTGGGCGCCTACTTCGCCGCTGCCGTAATGAATCAGGATGAAGCTGTTCAAGGCCATCCAGGAAGCGAGGAACGCGACATAAATAATGATGAAGGTCCATGAACCGCCGAACGACGCCACGCGGTCGGCGATGCGCTGGCCGAGCGTCGCGCGTTTTTCCATCTGGACGTTGATGTTGCGCGAGGCGCGCTGCGATACCAGGACGTTGGTTTGCCGCATGCGCGCGCCGATTTCGCAGATCACATCGATAGCGACGTCCGGGTGGTGCATGAGAAACGCTTGAAAGTCGTCGCTGCTGAGACGGTGCAAAGTCGTTTCCACGACAGCGGTCGCGTTTGTGGAGCGAGGGCCGCGATCGAGGACGGCGAGTTCGCCAAAAAACTCGCCCGGCTGCAATTCCGTCAGCGTCACCGGCTTGACGTCTTCATCCAACACCCAGATTCGTACTGAACCGGACTCGACTACATACAGCGCGTCGCCTTTGTCCTGCTCGTTGAAGATCGTTTCGCTCGCATCGAATCTCACCTGATCAACTTCTTGTGCGAGCTGTTCGAGTTCTTCAGGAGTTAATCGCTTGAATAGCGGAATGCGCGATAGGCTTTCGGCCTCGTCGCTGGGAATGATGTCGGTGGACATGGGGGCAAATCTCCTGTGGTCGTGATGAAAGCGGATAAATGATCAAGTGGTTAAGCGGCGCAATTCTTCCGCACTAAGCGCAAATGGATCCGTTGGCGGTTCACTCTGACTGATTTCCTCGACGAGCTTGACCAGCTCGAGCAGAGCCGGGCCCAACACCTCGTCGTTAGAACAAATCTCGATGCAGTTTGGTGAATCAAACGGCGTCAGAAAAAGGTAGCGAGGAGTTTTTGTTTCGCTCAGCGGCGCCGCCGGCCCGAGGATCAGGAGGTTATTGTTCCACTTCGCGTAACGATGCGCCGAGCCGAGCTGGCGCTCCCAGTGAACGTCGCCGTTGCGGGTCAGCGAGGTTAACTGC
>JBKPNP010000296.1:0-1586 GCA_046732775.1 Acidobacteriota bacterium | reverse complement strand
ACGCGCGAATCGCGTCGAGGATTAGAAAGTCGCCGATGGCCTTCGGCACTCGCAGTCCGGATGCTACTGTCTCCGCGTTCAGGAATTCATCTGCAAAGCGTTTGCCTTCGTCAAAGGCGCGTACGATTGGCGCGCAACCTTCAGCTTGCACAGTCACCATCCGCGGGCGCTTCGAACCGATCCAGCCCATTTGTTCCATTTCGTCAAACGCTTTCCACATACCGATCAACCCAGTGCCACCGCCAGTTGGATAAATAATTACGTCCGGAAGCTCCCAATTAAATTGTTCGGCGACTTCGTAACCGAGCGTCTTCTTCCCTTCGACCCGATACGGTTCCTTTAAGGTCGAAACATCAAACCAGCCTTCCGCTTCTTTTCGTCGCGCGACTTCCGCGCCGCAATCAGTGATTAGTCCCGGCATCAACGTCACATGAGCGCCGGTCTGTTCACACTCGATGACATTTGCCCGGGGCGTATCGTCAGGCATAAAGATGAAACACTCGAGACCGGCGCGAGCGGCGTAGGCAGCCAAAGCGCCGGCTGCGTTTCCTGCTGACGGGACGGCCAACTTCTGCGCGCCAAGTTCCTTTGCCATCGACACCGCTGCCGACATGCCGCGAGCCTTAAAGCTCTGCGTTGGATTTTGCGATTCGTCTTTGATGTAAAGCTGATTAATTCCAAGTTCATTACCTAAACGCCCGGCATGGAGCATCGGCGTCCAGCCCTCGCCGAGCGAAACAATATTTTCGTCATCCGCTACCGGTAACACCTCGCGATAACGCCACAGATCTGCGCGACGTCCGGCCAACGATGCCTTTGTCAAACTCGTGCGTGCCCGTTCCAGGTCATATCGCACCAGCAATGGTTTTCCGCATTCGCGGCAGAGGTTCAGCAACCTCCGTGCCTCGTGTCGCAGGTTACAGGCGGCGCATTCGAGATGCGTAACATTCATGTTCTAAGACCCTTTCTCGAGAATTTTAGTTGGACCCAATATGACTTCGAAACGAGCTTGCCATTGGTTGCGGGCAACTGGCGCAATGATCCGACACTACAGACCACGCTGCCAAGGACGACTTAATCCTGCTTTCTCTGTGCAACCTCTGTGAAACTCTGTGCCTCTGTGGTGAGTATGACCAAAAACAACGATCCACCACAGAGGCACAGAGAACGCAGAGGACGCACAGAGGATTTCAAAGTCAGTACTTACCGGGATCGCACGCGGATGACAAACTACAAGTAAACCAAGTATCTTGTCACACACTACACTGCAGTGGAATTTCAGGAGAACACATGCCAAACCGTACCGCAGCTATCCAAACGAACAAGGGAACTATTAGATTCGAACTACTGGAGTCAGATTCACCAAAAACGACTGAAAACTTTATTACGCTCGCCCAGAAAGGATATTACGACGGCGTGATTTTCCATCGCGTGATTAAGGGATTCATGATTCAGGGCGGCGATCCGACGGGTACGGGTCGTGGCGGTGAGTCGGCCTGGGGCGGGCGGTTTAACGATGAGATCGATAGCTCGTCGGCAATCTACCAGCGCGGGTACAAAAAGGGCACGGTGGCGATGGCCAACGC
>JBKPNP010000295.1:0-2974 GCA_046732775.1 Acidobacteriota bacterium | reverse complement strand
GTGGAACTTTGATGGCACGTTCTCCCTGCCCCACTTCAGCGCGGTGGCCATCCAGACCAGTTCGTCCAGGAAATCCTGCGCGCGTTTTTCAAATGCCGGATCCAGAAGTCGGCCCTCCGCGTCGAACGTATTCTGCACCTTCGGAAAGTTGAGATCAGAAAACGTAACGGCAAGGCCCAGTTCACGCACCATCGGCACCATCGACTCAATCACGCGCGTGCCGCCCCATGGTCCGGCTGAAACACCTACGAAGGCGACCGCGCGATGCACGTATTCTCGCAGCATCAAATCGAGCACGCCTTTTAGCGTCCCTGGATAACCGTGATTGTATTCAGGCGAAACGATCACTAATCCATCCGCGCGCAAAATCGCGTCACGCCATTCGGGAAAACGATCCTTGAGAGCCTGTCCGTAATCGTCAGGCGGCAATTGCATATCGGCCACGTCAAACAGCCGCGTCTCGAGGTCGCCGCGCTTTTCCATTTCTCCAACTAGCCATTTTGCCGGCTTCACGCTGTTGCGTTCTTTGCGGTTTGTTCCGAGCAATACTGGAATAAATAGTTTGTCCATCGGAGCCTCGTAAACGTTTTTGTAACGCAAACTGTTAGTTTGCGTCGCGCATTGAATGCCATCCAACGAACGCAAACTAACAGTTTGCGTTACCAAAGATCGCAAACTAACAGTTTGCGTTACGAACTGCCTTACCAAGAAAATCGGTTAATTCGTTTCTGCTGGGCAGTGCGGTTCGTGCGCCGAGCTCGCGGCACTTCAAAGCCGCCACGGCGTTCGCTAACTTCAAACTCGTTTCCAGGTCCTCACCGGTCAGAAGCCCATACAAGAAGCCGCCGTGAAAAGCATCACCTGAACCAGTAGTGTCGCGGCAACCGCCAGGAACGGCAAAGCCACTCGATTCGACAAACTGACCATCGCAATACACTAGCGCGCCGGCTGCACCAAGGGTCATGCCAACAATCGGAAAACCGTAACGGTTTTTCAATTCGCTGAGCGCCTGGCGTTCTGGCGCAATCCCCGTTACGCGCTCGGGAAATTCTTTCGATCCGATCAGCACGTCGAGCAGGGGCAACAACTCCGGCAGGCCGTTGTAGATGTTGTCGATATCCGCAGTGATGATAGCGCCGCTCGCGCGCGCCGCCTGCGCCATGCGCACTGCCGCGGGCGGATCATGTGCGTCGAGATGGAGCACACGACCCTGTGAAGCTAAAGCAATCGGCGCGTCTTCGGGCGAATAGCTCAATCTTTCATCGCGGTCCCAGATGATCGTGCGCTCGCCGTTGCGTTCATCGATCAGGATAAACGCAACTTGATTACGCGCGTCTGGGACTACTTCGGCGAACTTCCGATCAACACCCTCTGCGTCAATCGCTGCCAGGCCAAACTGTCCTTCAGCATCAGAGCCGAAGCGTCCGGCGTAGGCAGTCGATAGGCCGAGTCGCCGCAGCGCCACCATCGTCGACGCGGCCTGACCGCCGGCTGTTTGCCTGTGCTGAACTAAACGAATCTTCGTGTCGAAGGCAGGATATTCAGGTACGACGATCAGGTGATCGACGGCATTGAGTCCGAATCCGACCGCATCAAATTCTGCGCGGCGTTTCAATTCGAAGGGAAATCTCACGCGGCATACATTACCACGAGATGAGTTCGCGTTTAGCCGCTCGCGTCGGACAGACATTCTTGTCCGTCTAGTCTTGTCGCAGTAGGCCCGGCGATTTTGCTACGTTAGAATAGTGTTCAGCAGAAGCGACACAGATGAACCCAGGCGCGCAAGCGTGCCACGTTTGAAGATGACTTTAGCTGAGAAACTCAAGGAAATTCCGACTTCTGCCGGCGTCTACCTCTACAAAGACAGCGCCGGCAAAATTATCTACATCGGCAAAGCCAAACGTTTGCGGAGTCGTGTGCGTTCGTACTTTCAGGCGCGGCCATTCGATCGAAAGACAGATGCGCTCGTGCGGCAAATAGCCGACGTCGAAGTGATCGTTACTGACAACGAAGTCGAAGCGTTGATACTCGAGGCAACGCTGACGAAGAAACACAAGCCGCGTTACAACGTTAATCTCAAAGACGATAAGTCGTACCCGCACCTCAAGCTCACAATTAACGAGCCGTTTCCCAAAGCAGTAATCACGCGGCGCATTCAAAGAGACGGCGCACTCTACTTCGGACCGTTTCTGCCGGCGAGTCTGGCGCGTAAAACCATCGACGTAATCAATCGCACGTTTCAGTTGCGCACCTGCGACATCGAGATCGACGGCAAAGCACCGCGCCCGTGTTTGGAGTATCACATCAAGCGTTGTCTCGGCCCCTGCGTTAAGGGTTTGTGCACGCCGGAGCAGTATCAGGAAGCGGTGCGTGACGTGCGGCTATTGCTCGAAGGCAGGAACACTGAACTGGCAGACACGCTGGAAGAACGCATGGGTCAGGCATCGTCAGAGCTGCGTTATGAGATGGCCGCAAAATATCGCGACCTGCGCAAGACCGTCATCAAACTCTCAGAGCAGCAGAAGATGGCGACGACAACTGATCGCGACGTCGACATCTTTGCTTACTACCGCGAGGACAAGCGACTGGCCCTGCAACTCTTCACCATGCGCGAAGGACACATCGTCGGGCGGCGCGAATTCTTTTGGGAAGACCTGCCGGAAGACGACTTTGATCCAGCCGCTTTCCTCGGCGAAGTCCTGGCGCAATACTACGCGACGGATTATGTGCCGAAAGAGATTCACGTACCGGTTGACTTCGAAGATCGCGAACTTCTCGAACAGGCGCTGACGGTTCGTAAAGGCAAGCGCGTCAGGATTCACCACAGCCAACGTGGTGAAAAGCGCGACATGATCGACCTCGGCGAGAAGAATGCGAAACTCGCCTTTGAGCAACGGTTTCGCATTCTCAAACCGGACATGAAGCTGGTGTTGGAAGAGCTGCAGGAAACACTCGAATTGCCGCGCTTCCCTGC
>JBKPNP010000294.1:0-1466 GCA_046732775.1 Acidobacteriota bacterium | reverse complement strand
CATCAGCGTCGCGCCAATACCCGCAAAGATCAACCCTACTTCACCGCGCGGAATCATGCCTAATCCAACCGTTAAGCGATCTGAGTTCCGCTCAATTACGCCCAGCGAACAGATTTGCTTGCCGATGATCGCAGCAATGGTAAGCGCGACGGCAAAGCCGAGCGAATCGAGTCGGGCAAAGAAACGCAGGTCGACTTTCATCCCCATTAGTACGAAAAAGATCGGAACCAACACCATCCCAACGGGCTGCAGCAGGTCGTTCAGATCGCGTTCTTTGCGCTGTTGCTCCGGGTGATAATGAACCTCGTCAAGCACCAGGCCCGCGGCGAACGCGCCGACGATTGGCGCCAGCCCAACCTTTGCGGAGACCCAAGCCAGGAAAAAGCAAAACGAAACAGCGATAGTCAATAAGACACCTTCCGACTTCAATCGCCCTGCGGTCCGCAGTAAACGCGGTACCAGAAACTGGCCCACGAGAATTGCCGACGCCAGAAACACGATCGCCTTGCCGGCGATGAGCAAGACTTCGATAAACGATAATGCGCCTCCGGTCGCCGTCGCCTTTATCGCTCCGACGACCACTGCAAGGATCATTAAGCCCAGGACATCGTCGATTACAGCGGCGCCGAGAACGATGCGCGCCGTTCGCGTCGCCAGTTTTCCCATATCCTTAAACACGCGCGCGGTGATGCCAACACTCGTTGCGCACAGCGTCGCGCCGATAAAGATGTGGATCAATCGCGATTCGCTCGGCAGGAAATAAGACGATACAGCCCAGCCCAGGAGAAACGGGACAATCACACCAAGCACCGCCACCAGTAACGACGACCAGCCGACCTCCAGCATCTCTTTCAGGTCTGACTCCAAACCGACCTGAAATAGGAGAATGATTACGCCGACCTCCGCAATCGCTACAATCACCTCATTTGTGCGGAGCGGTTCCGCGGCAGTGAACCCAAACAAAACCAGGTTACCGATCACTATTCCGCTCAGCAGTTCGCCCAGCACGGCAGGCTGTTTGATTCGCTCAAACAGTTCCCCGCCAATTTTCCCGGCAAACAACATCACCGCAATGCCGACCAGAATCAGCGGTTGTAGTCCATGTGTTTCTCCATTTGCCGGCGCAGTTTCCGCCGCCGCCGCGCTCGAACAGCACACCAGTAACACCGCTAGCAAGGCGGTAAATTTCGGGGCAGTTTTCGTCATTGGGTGAAATGCGCGGCGATTATTACATATGTGATGCAATTGCCGTTTTATCTTTGATCTCGTTTGCGTCACCCTTCCTTCGCCTCTATAATGCGCCAAATTTCAGCAGGGCTGCTTTTGAAGTTTGACGGTGGTTCGCGCCAGAAATTAAAACCAACTTACAAAATGTCGACCCCCATACGATGGAAAGAGCGCAGGCGTGTCGTTGCGCGCGAAAGCGGACGGCCGCAAACGCCTTTACGCGCCCTCGCCCTCAACCT
>JBKPNP010000293.1:0-6044 GCA_046732775.1 Acidobacteriota bacterium | reverse complement strand
ACTCCGGTACTTCGGTTGTAACTGTTTACGCCGGAACCACCGAAGGCTTCACCAACCTTGGCTGTAATAGCGCCACGACAAGATTCGGCACCCTGAGAAGATCAATCGGCGGCACTACCTGGGCGAATGTATTAGCCGGGGCGGCGAACACGAGTGGAATTATTCAGGGCGCGGCGGGTTTCTGCGAACCGCAATGCTCGTATGACATTACTGTTGCCGTCGATCCTAATAACGTAAACAACATCTATTTGGGGGGGAGCGCTCCCGGATACACGCCTTGCAGCCATGCTGTCGCCCGGTCGACCGACGGCGTTACCTTCGCCGCTGATGAGACCGGTGTACACGCAGATACGCATTACGTCTTCGCGGATCAGACCGGCACAAACGTTTACAACGCGAATGACGGCGGTATCTGGAAGCGTGCAATAGGAGCGGCTACTCTTACTGCCTGGACCAATTTGAATAATGCTCCACTAAACACATTGCAGTTTCAGAGCATTGCGGTTCACCCTACTGATACCAATTTCACGCTTGGCGGCACTCAGGACAACGGCACGGAGTGGCAGTCTTCGGTTTCGGGCACATGGCTCGGCGCTGAAGGCGGCGATGGTGGGTACGCGTTGATTGATTCAAACGCCAGCGGCACGGCCGTCACGCAGTATCACACCTTCTTCTGCGCTTCCAATTCCCAGATTCTTTTTGATCGGGCCACCAGCACGGCCTGTAATGTCATCAAGGATTCGTGGCCGACGCGTGGTCCCGCGGCTTGTACGGCCACCACGCTTTGCGCCAACGACCCAACCCCCGCCCCCTGCGACGGGCAGCAGTTCTACATCGGGAACAACGGCATCCAGCTGTTTGACAACGTGCTGTTTTATCCGCCGATGGCGCTCGGACCGGGCACTCCGAACACGTTTTACTTCGGCACCGATCGCTTGTATCGCTCGACGAATCAAGGCGACACGATGACGATCGTGAGCCAGTCGCCGATCCTTCCGACCGGAACGCGTGTGCCTATTACCGGTGGCCCAGCGCAGAGCGTCGGCACGATTATCACCGCTATTGGTATCGCCCCGCAGAACGACAACGTCAGGATGGTCGGATTTCAGAACGGCAAAGTTTGGGCGACCTCGACCGGCTCATCAACCCTGGTGGATATAAGCCCGACACTGCCGGCGCATCCTAATGCCGGTCAATCGCAGTACGTTGGTCATGCCGTGATCAATCCCAGCAACGCTGATGTGGCTTACATCTCGCTTGCTTACTACGCGCCCGCCGGCCAGGGCATCTTCAAGATCACTAACCTACAGGCGGCTTCGGGCGCCGCGCCGGTAGCGCCTGTCTGGACTGCGTCGTCCAATGGCATTCCCAGCATTCCAATCAATGCTTTGGTGATCGATCCGGCAAAACCCGCTCGAGTGTTTGCAGGAACTGACATGGGCGTTTACGTTTCCGAAGACAGCGGCGCGAACTGGAGTCCGTTTGGACAAGGGCTGCCGCGCGTAGCTGTTTTCGACATGGCGATCCAGCCGACCAGCCGTACGCTGCGTGTCGCCACGCACGGACGTGGTATGTGGGAAATTGGCCTGCTGGCTCCGACCGCCTCGGCGGCTACGATCAGCGGTACCATCACCACTCCATCCGGCCAGCCCCTCGGCGGTGTGACGGTGACTTTAGGTGGCGCCGGTGCGCGACGCACGATCACTGACAGCCAGGGCAATTATCAATTCAGCGCGGTGGACACTGATAACTTCTACGTCGTCACCCCATCGCTCGTGAACTATCACTTCAGTCCGGCGGAACGCTCGTTCTCGTTGTTAGCTAACAAGACGGACGCGGTCTTCACGGCCTCGCCCGATGCCGTGGTCGTCGGTAATGCGATCGACTCTGCCGACTTCTTCGTAAGACAGCACTATCTTGATTTCCTGGGACGTGAACCGGATCAGAGCGGTTTCAACTTCTGGAGCGATCAAGTGCTTGCTTGTGGCGGCGATCAAGTCTGCGTTGAAAATCAACGCATCAACGTTTCGGCTGCATACTTCTTCTCGATCGAATTCCAGGCGACCGGCGGGCTGATCGATTCGCTGTATCGCGTCAGCTATGGCCGGCGACCGAGTTATGGGGAGTTTGTGCCTGACCGGCAGGCAATCGCACAAAACATAATTGTCGGTGTGGGTGATTGGCCGCAGCAGATGCAGGCCAACAAACAGACCTTCGTCGCCGGCTGGGCTGATCGTCCGGCGTTCCATGCCAAGTATGACGCGCTAAGCAGCAGTGCTTTCGTTGATGCGTTAATCGCGAACAGCGGGCACCAGTTTGCGGGTGACCGCAACGCCCTGGTAAACGGGCTCGACGACGGCAGCCTGTCGCGCACCAGCGTGCTGCTCCAGGTGGCTGAGAATGAAGCATTCGTCAAAGCAAAGTCGAATGAGACGTTTGTAATGATGGAATACTTCGGTTACCTGCGCCGCGATCCTGACGAGTCAGGGTTCCAATACTGGCTCGATAAGTTGAACCGATTTAACGGAGACTTTCAGCGTGCGGAGATGGTGAAGGCGTTCATCAGTTCGATTGAATACCGAAACCGTTTTGGGAAGTAGCTGAGAGTAAAAAAGCAGACAGTTAGGAACAAAACGAGAGGCCCTCTCCGACGAAGGTTGGAGAGGGCCTGTTTGCGGAAAGATAGCAATTTGGAGTGCGGCGGCTTGATGCCGCTTTGTTTTTACCGACCATGCGAAACCGACATAGTTAAAAGCAGCGTCAAGCCGCCGCACTCCAAATGGAATCCGTTCAGTTAATCAACCGGGGATCACCATTTCCGCCGCAGAGTATCTCGATAACGAGGTACTTCTTTTTCAGCCGCGCAATTTCTTTTGCTTGCTCAGCGAGTAATTCCTGGTAATTCTCGGGAGGGTTTCCCCAGCAGCCCAGCAAGGTGACAAAGCGAATTTCTTTGCCGGTGGAAGAGAGTAGCTTGTGGTTTTTGCATCGAGCCTTAAGTTGCCACAGCCGCGTTCTGAGAGTTGTCTTTAGCTCTGATCCAGCTTTTGCGGTTTTTGGCTGCGGCGACACGACTACACTGTCCAGCTTGACGTCGGCAGGCAAACAGCGAGCGAAGTTTTCACTTGCCGACCCCCGGGAGACGCAGCAGAAAAAACTTAAGACGATGACGAGTCGAATCAATGTGTGCATGCGCGCAATTGTACCGTATGCCTCCAAATCACCTCCCACAGTTTTGAAGAAGTTTTGTGAAGATATTGACAGAATTGGGTTCTGGTTGTTACCTTACGGCCTTCAGTAGTAGTTCCGTTTACGTCCAATTGTCCTAAAGTCTGAAGTCGCTCCCTGCCTTAAGTAAGAGCCACGCTCCGAAAAGAAACTATTTTGCCGTCAAGGACTAGGTCCATCTCTAAATAAGGGTGCCCGTTCTCCGAGAGGTTGATAGTTAGCATTGGAGTTTGGAAGGCGCGTTTGGCGTGCCGACAACCTTGAAAAGGATTGGTTCCCAATGAAAAATACTTCCAATGCTTCCTTTCGCAAGCTCCACGTAATAACCAGAAACATAAGGTCTTTGAACGCGAGCGCGCGTTTGCTTGCCTGCTTTGTTCTGGTTTTTGCTGCCGTGGCCGTTACAGTCCTGACCGGTGGTCTCGCCAAAACAACGAACAACCGCACCGCAGAACCTCAGGCAAACAATATTAACCAGCAACAATTGACGAAGAGTTCTCCGGTGGTCGCAATACCGGAAGAGCCGGTGGCGCGCATCACCCGCAATGCCGAGGAGATGGCGGACGGAGAGCAAAGCGGAAATGATCCCGATCTCCCGGCCTTTATGGGCGGGCGGCTCGACAAGGAAGAGTACTTGCGCCTGCGTGCGGAGTACATCAACAAGCTGCGCGGTATTGAGCCTGGAGAAGCCTTTGACCCGGCGGCTCGCGGCCGAGCTATTCGGGAGATGAATCGGCAGGAAGGAAGATCAAACGACACCACGACCACCGTCGACGTCACACTCGGTAGCGTGCTCAAGTCGATGGTGCCAAGCCTGCCAATTAGCGACACCATCTGGAAACCAATCGGTCCCGCACCGCTCTCAAACGGTCAGACCTTCAACGTAGTCCAGGCTGTCAGCGGCCGCACGACCTCGATTGCCCTTCATCCTACAAATCCTGATATCGCTTACGTTGCTGCCGCCCAGGGCGGTGTGTATCGCACACTCGATGGCGGTGGAACCTGGACGCCTCTTTTTGATAACGCGCAAACATTGGCGGTCGGCTCCGTGGCTATCGCGCCGTCGCAGCCTTCCACGGTTTATGTGGGAACCGGCGAAGGGAATTTTTCGGCCGACTGTTTCTTCGGAGTAGGCGTTTATAGAATCGACAATGCCGACACCAACTCACCGACTTTGAGTGGCCCCTTTAATCAGGATGCCGGCGCCGTCGACGTGCTCAGTGGTTGGGCTATCGACAAGATCATTGTTCACCCAACTGACCCGAATACGATTTTTCTCGCGGTGGCGTCAGGTGTTGGCGGCATCTCTGGCACTACTTTGAACGACACCACGGCCGCTTCAACGAAGCCTCGCGGTCTCTTCCGTTCAACCAACGCCGCCTCTGGCAGTCCAACTTTCGCGCGCTTAACCGTCGCTACAGACAACGGCGGCAATCTCAGTTCGACCGATATAGAGTTTGAGCCGGGTAATCCGAACACTGTGCTGACGACCGTTCGTGGAACGAGTGTCGCGGGCAGCGGTGGAGTTTACCGTTCGACCAATGCTCTCGATCCAGTCCCGGTCTTTACGCGCACGCTCGCCACTATCAGCGGGACGGCTCTTAACCGTGCGGAAATTGCGATCAACAAAGTCGGCGGTGTCGTTACTGTTTACTCGGTGACAGCCGATTCCAACGGCACGTTGAAGCGCTCGATTGACGGTGGGCAGACCTGGTCGGCAGCGCTCGCCGGTGCAACCGGATTCTGCGGCGGCCAGTGTAACTACGACATGCCAATCGCGGTTGACCCGACTGACGCCAATATCGTCTACCTCGGTGGCCCAGGCGATGGCGCTCCGGCGCATATCTTTGAGAAATCAACTAACGCGCTATCAGGTTCCCCGAGCTTCACCGTCGTGCAAAATGGTCTTCACGCCGATGAGCACGCCATCGAAGTTTGTCCGACTTCTCCCAACCTCGTTTGGACGGGTAGCGATGGCGGTATCTGGAAATCCTTTGACGGCGCCGCCAATTGGACGAGCTTGAATAACAAGGGATACAACGCCACGCAGTTTCAATCGCTCGCCATCCACCCGACCGATCCCTATTTCACGATTGGCGGCACACAGGACAACGGCACTGAGTGGCTGAGGCCGAACAACACCTGGACGCGCGCGGACTTTGGCGACGGCGGTTTCACTCTGATCGATCAGAACGCAGCCGACACCACGAATGTGACGATGTTCCACACCTATTTCAATATTGTGGGTGCGGGTGGTCTCGTGGCGTATGCTCGCGTCCAAAATACGGCCAATGCGCAGGACAATGGCTGGTCAGTTTTCAGTCTCGGTACTGCTGACACGAATGTGTTGTTCTATGCGCCTATAGCTCTTGGTCCGGGAACTCCTAATACTTTCTATTTTGCCAGTGATCGTTTGCGTCGTTCGACTACCAGCGGCAGCAGCATCGCAACTGTCAGTCAGGCGCCGATTGTTTCCGGAGTGGCGATCAGTGCTGTCGGCATCTCGCCACAGAATGACAACGTTCGCATTGTTGGATTAACGAACGGAAACATTTGGGCGACGACAACCGGCAGCTCGACGCTGACGAACATAACCGGCACGGTTCCGGCGCGGTACATTTCGCGCGCCGTAGTTGATCCGAACAATGTGGACACGGCCTATGTCACGCTTTCCGGGTATTTCGGCAACGCCACGCCGCACGTTTACAAAACCATCAATCTTAGCAACGCCACGCCAACCTGGACCGGCATCGGCAGCACCATCCCAGACGTTCCGGTGAACGCCTTCGTAGTTGACCCTGCCAATTCGTCCAATC
>JBKPNP010000292.1:0-1629 GCA_046732775.1 Acidobacteriota bacterium | reverse complement strand
GTTCGTTGCGCACGGCGCAAAACGTAAGCGAAGGTCGTGAATGGATGGCAATGCAGCGCGCGCGACACGCTCTCGGCTTGCGGCGCGAGGTGGGCCTCGTGATTTCAGAACGACGAATTGAGCCCGGTGTCTGGCGCTGCCGGCGTCCGGTGATTGTGCTGCCCGCCTCGATGACGACGTTGCTGGACGATTCTGAACTCGAAGCCATCATGCTTCACGAACTGATTCACATTCACCGGCACGATAATCTGATCGGCAATTTGCAGTTGTCACTCTGCGCTCTGTTGTGGTTTCACCCGCTGGTTTGGTTCATCAGTCGCAAACTGTTCGACGAACGTGAGCAAGCCTGCGACGAACGCGTGATCGAAATTTGTGATGCGCCCGAGGCCTACGCTTCGAGCATTCTGAAAGTGGTACGGTTCTGCTTTGGTTGGGGTGTCGCCGGTGTGGCGGGCGCTGCTAGCGGAACGAATTTAAGAAGGAGGATTGAAAACATCATGGAAATGCGGAACGGAAAACGCGGCAGCGCTGCATCCAGATGGCTGGCGGTGGCTCTTGTCAGCCTGGGCGTCACGTTTTTTATTGCGAGCGGCGTTAACAGTGCCTCGGCAAACCTGAACGGCGTTCAGGAAATCGCCGTAGTCAATGCGGAACTGAATGCTCCCGCTAGCGCGCCGGTGGAACCGACGAATGCGACAGGAGACGGTAAAGCGTCCAAGGTTAAGCCGCCTTCAACTCCTCCCCCACCTGCTGAGCCGCCGGTGCCAACTCCGGCTGAACACGTTGAGGCTGCAGCGCCTGCGGCAGCCCCGGCGCCACCAACTCCGGCGGCACCGGCGACTCCAGCTGCCGCGCCGGAACCTGCCAGGGATAAGCAGACGCAAAACAAGAGCACCACGAAGAAGGGCGCGTTGATCGAAGCGCCGCCGCCCGTCTATCCGGATGAAGTCAAGAAGCAGCAAATTCAGGGGCGTGTGTTTGTGACGATCACCATCGACGGCGACGGCAACGTGATCTATGCAAAAGCGCGCAAAGGACCGGAAGCGCTGTATCCGGTGTCGGAAGCCGCAGCCTTGAAAGCGCGCTTCGAACCAACTCTTGTCGATGGCAACCCGGTCAAGGTGTCGGGCGTACTGACTTACAACTTTGTGCTCGATAACAAGAAGTAGTTGACCGTTGACGGCGGCCGCAACGTGCGAAGCCCCTGGCGTGCCGACGTCAGGGGTTTTCCATTGCGCATGAGCGCGCGCGTATAATTCGCGTCACTTCAAATTACTGCCACAGAGGATTGCATGATTTACACGCTGAAAGTTCGTTCGCACCGGCGCGAAGAGCTGGTTGAATTCACTAAAGATGTACAGGAGAAATTGACCGACTCGAACGAACAGGAAGGCGTGGTTGTACTGTACGTGCAGCACACGACGGCCGGATTGACCGTGAATGAAAATGCCGATCCGGATGTCCCGCGCGACATGCTGCATCTGCTCCGTACGTTGATTCCGCAACATGGGATGGGGTTTCGACACGGCGAAGAGAATTCGGATGCGCACATAAAAGCCACTTTAGTTGGTTCTTCCGTTACGATTCCCTTCAGCAAAGGAAAACTGCTGCTGGGGCGCTGGCAAGGAA
>JBKPNP010000291.1:0-6362 GCA_046732775.1 Acidobacteriota bacterium | reverse complement strand
CTCCTCCGCCCGCTGCGATTCCCGACGCCGGTGAGGCTGCCGGGGCAGATGCTGAAAAGGCCGCGATGGTTGAGCAGGCGAAATCGCGCGTCGCGGCTGTCAAAGAATCTCTCGCCGACAAAGCTACGGCAGCGCCAACGGCCACTCCGGGCGCTCCTAAGCCGCCAGTCAAGAAAAAGGAAGAAGGCCCCAAACCAGTCGACGCTTCCGACAACCTGCTCGTGAAGAAATTACGGCAGCAGGTTGCCGTTGGTATTGCCGAGGCCACCTTATTTCTAGACCAACTGTCGATTCGTGTTGACGCGACACATATCGTCGCGGTTTGTGCATTTTTGCGAGACGACCCCGGCGCGCAGTTCAACTATTTGTCGGATCTGACTTGTGTTCACTATCCGATGCGAATGGATCGGCCGCTCGAGGTCGTTTACAACTTGTTCTCGATCGCGCGCAATGAGCGGGTCCGGTTGAAGGTCGAGTTAGCCGAAGGCGAAAGGGTTGACAGTGTCACGAGTGTTTGGCCGGCTGCCGACTGGATGGAACGCGAAGTCTATGATCTTTTCGGCGTCACCTTTAGAAATCATCCAGACCTGCGGCGAATTCTGTTGCCCGTTGATTGGGAAGGGCACCCGTTGCGGAAAGATTATCCACTCGAATTCATCGAGAACGCCTGGACAAAGCGTCACCTCCCGGAGATGACAGAGGTTCAGCGCGAACAGTTGGATCAAAGACGAGCTTACGGTTTGGAAATACTCTCGGTGCCGCAGGAGCGCATGATGCGCGAGATTTTGCAAAGCGGCAAAGAAGTGATGCCGAAAGACAAGTGATCAGTGGTCAGTGCCCGGTTATCAGTTGAAAACGTTCTGACGACCTGAGCACTGGCCACTGGTCACTGACCACTGACGAATGACTCCAAAAGAGATCGCTGCGCAGTATGAAGCCAAAGTTTTCGACGCGCCTGAGGCGGCGAAAGTGGCGGGGTTTGTTTTGACGGAAACGATGGAGCCGCGCAACGTTTGGAACAAGGCCAGCGCGGCGCTCGCGATTGTTACCAAGCTGGCTAAGAAACGCGCCCTCGGCGAGGCGCGTGAGATTGGTTTAATCATTGAGGCCTGGAGCGTCACAGGTTGTTACGTTCCCAGTGAACCCGAACCCGCCGCCGCGTAGTTTGATGTCCGGCAAACTTTAGTTTGTCGTCGGATATTTGTAACGCAAACTGTTAGTTTGCGAGTTGCTTTTCCAGTTAGCGGTAGACGCAAACTAACAGTTTGCGTTACGAAATCAATATGCATCAGGTCGAAATCGCCACCACCGGAGAAACGCTGCTCGACAGTCCCGAGATGGTCCTCAACATGGGGCCGCAGCATCCGTCAACTCACGGCGTGCTGAGAGTGATCCTGAAACTCGACGGCGAGACGGTGATGGATCTGGACTGCGACATCGGTTACCTCCATCGCGGGATGGAAAAGATTGCCGAGAACCGCATGTACACGATGATCGCGCCCTACTGGGACCGGCTTGACTACATCGCGGCGGTCTCAAACGGCCTGGTTTGGGTGGAAACAGTCGAGCAGATGATGGGCCTCGCCGTGCCCCCGCGCGCGCACTACCTGCGCACGATTCTCACCGAACTTAATCGCATCGCTTCCCATTTGCTGTGGCTGGCCACGCACGCACTCGACATCGGCGCCGTGACCGTCCTGCTTTGGGCCTTGCGTGAACGCGAAGAGATTTTGAAGATTTTTGAGAGACAGTTTGGCGCGCGGCTCACCTGTCACGCCTGGCGCGTGGGCGGGATGCCCAACGACGCGTACGACGATTTCGAAGCAGACGTGCGGCGCTTCGCCAGCAACTTTCCCAAGCGGCTGGACGAGTATGAAACTGTCTTGTCCGAAAATCGCATCTGGTTAAGTCGCACTGTCGGCATTGGCGTAATTTCCGCGCCCGACGCAATCGCGATCGGGTTGTCGGGCCCGGCGCTGCGCGGCTCAGGCGTGGCCTGGGACATTCGCAAGTCTCGTCCTTATGCGGCGTATGCCGACATGGATTTTGATTTGCCACTCGGCGAAAACGGCGATACTTACGATCGTTATCTCGTGAGGCTCGAAGAGATGAGACAGTCGCGCCGCATTGTTGTGCAGGCGCTCGACAAACTGCCTGATGGTCCGGTAAACGCAAAACTGCCCAAGATCGTGAAGCCTCCGGTTGGTGATTACTATCATTCGATCGAAGGCCCGAAGGGTGAGATTGGCTGCTATCTGGTTTCAGATGGAACCGCGCAACCGTGGCGGGTGCGCGTGCGGCCGCCATCGTTGATTAATCTTCAGGCTTTGAAACAGCTTTGTATCGGACACCTGGTGGCCGACGTCGTGGCAATAATCGGTACGCTGGATATCGTGCTGGGTGAGATTGATAGATGACAAACTCTGTGCAACCTCTGTGTTCTCTGTGTCTCTGTGGTGAATCAGCGACGAACAAACTCACCACAGAGACACGGAGAACACAGAGGTTGCACAGAGAATGAGAGGACGAGCACTTGTTTCTCTTCGCTCCAATTAACTTCGTCGATGCGTTTTTGCTGAGATATTTTTCGGCGGAAACGATCAACCACGTCATCTGGCCGTTCATCCAGATTGGCCTGGTCGTGACACTCGTGGCGGGCTGGGTCGCCTACGCAACGTATCTCGAACGAAAAATTTCCGCGTTCATGCAGGCGCGTCTCGGGCCGATGCGCGTTGGTCCGTGGGGGCTGCTGCAACCGATTGCTGACGGAATAAAGCTGCTCACTAAAGAAGACTTCGTTCCTGAAAAAGCGGATCGCTGGATCTTCTTCTTTGCACCGTACATCGCCGTCGCCGCTGCCTTTATTACTTTCTCCGTGATTCCGTTCGGCCCTGACTGGGCCGTGATCACAGACATCAACATTGGCTTGCTGTTTGTGCTCGCGGTCTCCAGCGTCGGCGTCCTGGCGCTGATTCTTGCGGGTTGGTCGTCAAACTCGAAATACTCTCTGCTCGGTGCACTGCGTTCCAGTGCGCAAATGATTTCGTATGAAGTAGCGATGGGGCTTTCGTTGATTGGCGCCCTGATGTTTGCGCGAACGCTATCGCTCTCGGGCATCGTGGGCGCTCAGGAGAGCGACTCAGTTTGGTATTTCGTTTACCAGCCGCTGGGCTTCCTGATTTTTCTCGTGAGCGGTATCGCCGAAAACAATCGCGCGCCTTTCGATCTGCCCGAAGCAGAGTCGGAACTGGTGGCCGGATTTCACACGGAGTACTCCGGCTTCCGCTGGTCGTTGTTTTTCATGGCTGAGTATGCGGCCATGGTGATAGTGTCGGCGGTGGCCGTGACGGTGTATCTCGGTGGCTGGTATTTTCCGTTTGTTTACCGGCTCACTGAAGCGAAGGGCTACCATAACCTCTATGTTATAGTCAGCCTTCTGGTTTTTCTCGCGAAGTTAGGCGCCATTCTGTACCTGTACTTCTGGCTGCGTTGGACGTTGCCGCGTTTCCGTTACGATCAGTTGATGGATATTGGTTGGAAGTGGCTGATACCCTCCGCTCTAATCAATATCACTTTGTCGGCGCTCTCGATCTTTTTGGTGCAGGCGCTGAACGGCTGGCGCGGTATCAGCACAGTTCAGTCACTAGCGAACGGAGTGGATTTAACTCCGACCGGCAAGGCGATCATGATTGTGACCGGACTGCTCGGTCTGGGAATCGCCGGGTTCTTACTCGCGCGGATCAACTGGCGTTCACGTGATTTCAATTTGAAGAGCCAGCGACGAAACATAAAACTTGTTAACGTGCCGCAAGGGAAGCCGGCGGTGGCTGTAGTCGCATCGGCGGAATAGAAACTGTCGAAGCTGTCGGCAAATCCGCCATTCGCAATCGGCAATCGAAAATAAACTTATGCCTTTAGTTAGAGTGCCCAAGCCAAAGTTCATCGAGAAGCTGAAGCGCTTTTTTCTCGTCGATCTTCTCAAGGGTTTGCAGCTGACGCTGAAATACAACGTCGGCGCGCTAACTGACAAAGACGCGGTTGGCGGCAAGGGCATTTACACGGAGCAGTATCCGAAAGTGCGGCCTGATGTGGCCCCGCGCTTTCATGGCGCGCCCCGTCTCAATATGGATCCTGAGACGCACGACACGCTGTGCATTGCCTGCAATCTTTGCGCGATCGCCTGTCCCGAAGACTGCATTGACGTGTTGGCCATGGACGTGGAAATCATCGTCGCCGGCAAGCCGCGGCGGAAGAAAGTGTTGGACGAGTTTATCTTTGACACTTCCCGCTGCATGTTTTGTGCGCTCTGCCAGGAAGCATGTCCAACGTCTTGTTTGGAACTAACGCAGGACTTCGAGCTGGCGACTTATTCGCGCGCCGGGTTTGTTTGGAATCGCCAGATGCTGGAACAGGGACGCGAGACAGTAAAGTATGAACGATGAACGCAGAACGCAGAACGATGAACCCTGCGGCTCCGTTCGATTTAGTGATTCGAACGCGCTCTTTTGCTCTACGAATTATCAAGTTATACGCAGCATTACCCAAAACAACCGAAGCACAGGTCATTGGAAAACAGATTCTACGGAGTGGGACATCCGTTGGAGCTCATTATCGAGAAGCGAAGAGGTCACGCTCAACGGCCGAATTCATTAGCAAAATCGGAGGCGGCCTCCAGGAGTTCGAAGAAACTCAATACTGGCTGGAACTCTTGATGGAGAGTGGAATCGTACGAAAGGAACTGCTTACAGGTATTTGCGAAGAGGTCAATGAGTTGATGTCGATTCTTGTTGCCTCAGCCAAGACTGCCAAAACGAAGAAATAGTTCGTCATTCATCGTTCAGCGTTCATAGTTCATAATTATGGTTCTCTCGGGCTGGGAAGCTGTCTTCTTCTGGGTTTTCTCTATCGCCGCCATCTTTGCAGGGCTTTTGACTGTGATGGCGCGTAATACCATTCACAGCGCCCTCTTCCTGATTTCGTCGCTCGTTTCCGTCGCTGCGTTATTCATTCTGCTGGGTGCAGAGTTTATCGCCGGTGTGCAAATTCTTGTTTACGTTGGCGGCGTGATGGTGCTGTTCCTGTTCGTGATCATGCTCGTCAATGTCGGCTCGGAAGAACGCGGCAACGAAGAGATTTTCAATCGCCCGAGACAAGTCACCACGAGTGTTATTTTTTGCGCTTTGCTTGTTGCCGGTCTGATTTACGCAATCAACATGGGCTACGACGGCTTCGCGCGCCAGGATGCTGCCAAGCTTGCGGCAGGAGCGGCTGAAGCGCAGCAACGAAACGCGACGCTCGAGACTTCGGGAGCGGGCTCTTCGCGAATCACTAACGATACGCAACGCCTGGGCGGAGTTTTATATCGCTACGGCTCGCTGCCCTTTGAAATTGCCAGTGTGTTGCTGCTGGTCGCCATCATCGGTTCCGTCATGTTGGCGCGAACGCTCAAACAGGAAGCTGCGGTTGACGACGTCGACCCGGAAGTTTTGCAAAAAGAAGTAGCGCACGATCCCGAACTGGCGGAGTTGCGAGTCGAGCCACTCGCCTGAGCGGCCTTATCTTCTATGCCAATTATTTTCTCCTACGCCTTGCTGTTGTTCCAGGAAGTTGCAGCGAACGGCCGCATCGCGACTGCCTGGGAAAAGGCGCAGCATCCTGACCTGTCAAAGTTTCTGATCATCGGCGCGCTGCTCTTCATCATCGGCGTCGCCGGCGTGCTCACGCGGCGCAACATCATCGTCATCTTCATGTCGATCGAATTGATTCTCAACGCCGCTAATCTGAATTTCATCGCGATGTCTCGCTACCTGCAGGATACCGGCAATGTTAACGCGATAGCGGGACAAATTTTTACGGTGTTCGTGATTGTGGTGGCAGCCGCTGAGGCCGCCATCGGGCTGGGAATCGTGATCGCGCTCTATCGCAACAAGGAAACGATTCTGGTCGACGAGATTGATATTCTTAAGTGGTAAAGACGGGCTTTGATCTTGGAGCTTTGGTCTTTGTACTTTGAGCTTTGAACTTTGTACTTAGAACTCCGGGCTTAGCGCGTTGATTTTGGAGCTTTGAACTAAGACCCAAGACCTAAGACCAAGAGCACAAAGTACAAAGCTCAAAGTTCCGCATTCGTTATGCACAGATACATCTGGCTAGTTCCACTCTTGCCTCTCGCCGGCGCGGCCGTTAACGGTTTGCTCGGCAAGAGACTCCGTTTTTCGGAACGCCTAATCGGCGGCATCGCCGTTGGTTCGATTGCGCTCGCGTTTCTGTTAACGCTTTCGGCCGTCTATTCATATGCATTCAGCAGCCATGCAATCTGGCCCGCGCCTTACATCACCAGCCAGGATGGCGCCTTCAAGTAC
>JBKPNP010000290.1:0-1126 GCA_046732775.1 Acidobacteriota bacterium | reverse complement strand
GCGACAAGTTCCTGAACGATCGGCGAGCCAAACCAGCATCGCGCAAGTTAAACCCATCGATGAACTGCGCAGGATGTTCGACTATTACCAGAACGAGCCACTTGACGTTAAAGAAAACGGTGTCGAAGACAAAGACGGCGTTCGCATCCATGACATTTCCTACGCGAGTCCGAAGGGCGGGCGCGTGACCGCATATCTCGTCGTCCCTTCAGGTAAAGGAAAGTTCGCGGGCATTGTCTTCATGCACCAACGACCCGGAAGCCGAAAGGCATTCCTGGACGAAGCCGTGCGATTTGCTAAAGCGGGCGCGGTGTCGTTGCTGATTGATGCGCCGTTTTCCCGAACCGGAGAATCGAAACGAGACTTCGACCCGACCGTTACCAGGCCCGAATATGACCGCGACATCTACATTCAAACCGTCATCGATTTGCGGCGCGGCGTCGATTTATTACTTTCGCGCGCTGATATTGACCGGAAGCGGATTGGTTTTGTCGGGTTTAGTTATGGCGCGCATACGGGCGCGATACTCGCGGGTGTGGAAAAACGCATTAAGGCGTATGTGATCGTGTCTGGCGCACCGAGTCTGACGCAGTTTTTGCGCACCAGTACGATTCCGGCAATTGTCGAAACCCGCAACTCGCTCACGCGGGAACAGCAGGAGAATTACTTCAACACGTTGGCTGCGGTTGACCCGATAAATTACATCGGTCACGTCGCGCCCTCAGCTTTGTTTTTGCAGTTCGGCAGCAAAGATCGTTATCCAAACGAAGAAATGCAAACGCTGTATGCGGCAGCGGCGAGCAATCCGAAACTCGTCAAAACCTACGATGCCGGACACGAGCTCAATGAGGAAGCGCGAGCCGATCGTGCAGAGTGGTTACGGAAGCAAATAAAACTCGGCAAGTTGAACTGAAAATCTAAAACCGCTCTACGACATATTCTGGGCCGTTAGGCCCGCAAGGCCGACAGTTAATAGCCACGCCCTCACGGGCGTGGCATTCACCAACGGCCCTTCAGGCCTGCAATCGGTACAATTTAACGCGACCGCGCGATTGTCTGTGACAACGCCGAAACCCAATCCCGGCTTCAATCTCAACGAGTATTGGTTCAAAGGTTCTGGCGGCTG
>JBKPNP010000289.1:0-5867 GCA_046732775.1 Acidobacteriota bacterium | reverse complement strand
TTTGACAGCAGTGCGGTGCGAGAACAGCAGCAATAAGTTCCCAGCGATCCATCCTGATACCTGTGGAGGTAGACCAACCACTCTTCGTTTTCTGCAAACCCGTTGATACAACCCTGGATTTTGTTGGTGATCGTAAGGTTTGCATCAAGGTCGTGCTTCCAGGCTTTCGTGACGTCGAAATGCACCGCCTGTAAGTAGCCGCCATCTTCGTTCCGGGGTGTATTCTCGACCTTCAAAACCTTGCCTACAAAGACTGCATAAGCAACCTTGAATTCATGCTCGGCGGGTAGGTTCTTGTAATCCGAGACGCAAGTACACTGCGCGTGCGTTTCGCTCGCAATGAGAAGTAGCGAAGCTAAGGCGGCTATGAAAAGAATTCGATTTCGCATATTAACGGTTGGGCCAAGGCGGCATCAGCTGCGGCGCGCGTTCAGTCACAAAGTCAGAACCGGGAGCGACCGGCCAATGGCTGAGAATCCGCGCCGGCAGCTGTAAAGCTTTGTTCGGCGCGTTCACGGTTTACCGCTATCTTGTGGGAAGTAGGTCTGCTTCAAGACCCTAAGATATTCTGATAATGGCGGCAGACCGATTGCTGCGCGACGTTTATCTACGTTAGCTTCATCCTTTATCGGGTCTGGCACGAACTCTTTACCTTTCAACTTCGCCTGTGTCCCGTATACCTGCCTCTTCTTTTCGCCGACAAGCACGCGGTCAAGCAACAGCGCATAGCTCTGCCCCGACAACTCTTTCCTTTTATAGGCTTTCTCAACGAGCGGTAGCATCTTCTTCTGAAAACCAAGATTAGCGTGTTGCACCAACAGGAAAGCCGCCTCAGTGCCATCCCGCCCGACGAGTTTTGGGCCAGGCCACCCGTGCCGGCGGACGATGGCCCTCATGCGCTCCGTATTAGCGTCATCGATGGCCCGCATGCTCGCTAAAATAGATTGATCGGGATGTTCCATACCTTTTTCGATAAGCTCATCTCTGATTTTCTGATCTTGTTCGACTCGTTGAAGCAACTCCTGACGCAAAGCCGGATTAGCAACTGGCGGAGCGTTCGCCGTTTGTGCTTGCGTGTGGCTCGGGAACACCAACGCACAACAAATCACTATGATGTAATGAATGTTTTCCATAGTTCTAACGGCAACGCATAACAGACGCTGGCTACGGCCGGCATTCCCTTCGCCCCTTCACGAGATATGACAGTCGCGCTCACGCGTCGGGGGGATGCCGTTTGATAGGGTCATTGCCAAAGGCAGCAATGATCGGTCGCCGGATCACTGTGCGGCCAACCGGCGGCTTATGATTTTGAGCGCGGAAACGTAGCCCGGATATTTGCCTCCGGTGTCGATTGCCTTCCTGACTTTCTTCTTCTCTTTCTCTCTGCTGCCGGCCGTGGGGTCGGCGCCAAAGATGCCAACGTACCCGCTGATCTCCTTATCGTTGTCGACTGCTGCCACAATGAAACTCTTATCCCCAATCCCTAACACGTCGTAATACGTCTCATATTTACTTAACTGTGGCGGCGCGGCGGATTGGAATTCCGAAAGCGACGGCAAATTTTTACTGGCCTCACGCTTCCGCGGCTTAAAGGGTAGGGAGAACACTTTTGCCAGGTCATCGGGATCGAGCCATCCTTCATCACGCCGGTCAGGGCTCGGCAAGTCTTGCAGTGTTATCAGCGCTAATCTCCCCTCGAGAAATGCGAGCTCGACAAACTCGGCGCCTTTTACCTTTCCCCACTTGTACGTAAGCGTTCTAAAAATTTTCTGCTTCTCCTTGCCGCTGAGCCAGTTATCAATTCCCCAAATCCTGACACTCTCTTTGTCTTCATCTTTCGAAGGTTTGCCAAGGACGCGGATTGCATCCTCGGGCGTACTGACATCAAGCACTAACCCGCGCCAACCGTCTGCCTGAAGCTCCGCGTTCTGAGCCATTAAGGGGGCAGGCATTGCAATAAGCAGGACGATAAAAATGAGTAGCAGATAACGCATGGGCGATTGAGATTCCTGAGTTTGGATTTCAGTTGCCGGAAGGTAACGTCGGGGTTGGGCATGGGGAAGCCCGATATTAAGTGTGCTTCGCATCGATCAGCCGTAACGTCTTACCCTCACGCTGCCACACACGGTCACACATCACGCACTGGACACGCTTGCCGCCGGAACCTTCCACATACTTCAGGCGGTTGCTGCATTTTGGGCAGGTGTTGTCGCGGGGCCAATCAAGCAGACACAGCGGCAATTCAATCAGAGCTCGAATAAGCAAATCGATCAACATGAGACTGTCATACGCAAAAGGCTGACGACGAATAACGGAGCCACTAACCACCGCTCGACCAGAGCATTTGCTCGGCGCGTCACATTCGCGGAACGAGGGTAACAGCGTCGGGACGGAAGTGAGTGCCGCGTCTGCTCGCTACCGCTCGCGGGTTCTGCAACGATCACGCGCTTGTTACCTTACGCGCGAATCAATCATTTCAACGCTCGAAAGCTTTTGAAGATTCGTTCGACTGTGCTGGAAGAAATTGCACCCTCTACCTCAGTCCCGAAGATCAATAGGTAGACCCGGCCTCCGCTATTCAAAAACAATGCTCGACCTCGCATTACACCTTTACCGTATACGAACTCACGACCGTGAAACCCGCCAACCACCACGTCGGTCTTTCTGGAAAAGTGCTTGTCATCGCCGGCAACGAAGAGCATGAGACTGTCAACAGCTTTATCGAAGGCTTCGTCTCTGAACGGCTTCGATAAGCTAGCGACGCCAACCAGCAATTCCGGATCTTTTTCAAATCCCAGACTAACCTTGTACGCATAACCCGACTTGGCCTTGAATAGTCCCTGTGGTGAGTCTTCTTTGTTCTTTACCAGCTTCGGCCTGGCCGGCAACTCGATGGTGAAACTTCGATCTGGCGGCGAGAAACGTCGCCACGTCTGCGCTGGAGTAACTTGAGCGCATAGCAGCACACCAGTCATGACGAGTAATTTGAGAACTACGTTATTCAATGTTTCGATTAAATGACAAACGGCAAGGCCAGTCGGATTTCAGGCCCGAAGGGCCGTCGGTTAATTACCCGCGCCCGTGAGAGCGAGGGACCAAATACCGGAACGGAGTAGAGCGCCAAAGGTGCGATTCCTCGTAAGGTTAACTTTAACAGAATTCGACTGCCGCACCTTCGGCGCTCCGTTGAACTCACCCGCATTTGCCTATGGCTCGATTGTTAGCTGCCCTTCAAAAACGATGATTGCCTGGGCCTGTATGCGCAACTTGCCACCGACTAACTCCACTTCCATATGACCCGTTCGCTTTGATGCTTGAAAAGACTTCATTCGCGTCTTGCCCAGTCGTGACGCCCAATACTTTGCCAGAAACGTGTGAGTGCCGCCGGTCACTGGATCCTCATTTGTGCCGCTCCAGGGCCAGAAGTACCGTGAATGAAAATCGTAGCCGTCGCTTCCAGACCGCGCGGTGACCAGGACACCGTTTATGGAATCGTGGGAACGCTCGAGCGCGACAAAATCCGGATCTAAGCCGGCCAACTCCGCGGTGTCTGCAATTTCCAGCAACAAGATTTTTGTTTCTTCGTTGTAGACCGAATTCCTGATCCCGTTGATGCCCAGGGCAGCCAGCAAGGCAGGCGGCGCATCGGCCGGCCGGGTTTCGTAGACGGGGAATTCCATCACGATCTGACCGTCCAGTTCTGTTGCGGACAAGTCCAGGTTCTGAATGTTTATGAAGTGAACTTCGTTGAAGTGGTGAGTTGAGAAAATAACTTTCGCAGAGGCCAAAGTCGCATGACCGCACAATGCGATTTCCATCCGGGGTGAAAAGAATCGAATTGCAAAAGCGTTCTCGGACGCGAGCGGACGAAGAAAGGCCGTTTCAGAAAGATTCAGCTCCTGCGCGATTTCCAACATTCTTTGATCACTCAAGTCTGAATCGACAAGGCAAACACCCGCCGGATTCCCTTTGAATGGTGCCTCGGTGAACGAGTCGACTATGAAGGTTCTCATCCGTGATCTACCATCCTGTGCTTCTTGCCGTACCAACCAGCCCGTCGGTCCGATTTATCTTACGAAAGATGCCGATCATCCGGGCAACAACTCAAACAACGCTTCGTCAATTTCTGAGATTGTGTGCCAGAGAAGCGTCTGGTCGTAACTAATGCTGAAATCAAGTCTATTCGAATTGACTAGGTCATCAATAATGAAACCGGACGCCAGCACGTGACCAAGCTTGTCAACTTCAATTTTGATACCAAGCTGACCTTCCAATGTGTTGAACTCGGCAACGCCCTCAAGGTTTTCGTAGACCGGTTTCAGCTGCTCCTTGAACCGAATCATGTCGCTGACAGACATGTAGATTTCAACTTCGCCTTTGAAGCCGCCAACACTGACACGCACCAAAGCCTTTATCCAATCATGATCGGCGGGAGGGCCAAGCAGCGTCACTTCAACGCGCTCTTTGTTCGGATATCCAACTGAGAAGAAAGGCATGGATTCTACTGACGGTATGCTCGCGTCCAATGATTTGTTCGACCAGAACAATCCTAATGCAGATCGGCTGATTCGGTTACCGGGATCGAAGCCCCTTCAGTGACCGCCTTCATCGGCGGCGTCGCGATACGAGCGGCGCCGCGCGGACAAAGGTTTTGGCCACCGCCTCCTCGAGCATCCACCGGCCCATCGCTTCATACGAAACGGGAGACCAGGAATTTTGAGCACCGTCCCAATCCGCCGAGGCCACGGGGCGTTCGTCTCTACCCCGCGAGTTGACTCCAGCTCGGACAAGCGTCCAACGAAGCGACGAAAACGCGCCGCTCCCGAGCGCATCTACGACCGCCTGTTGTTCAGAAGCCCCACGGCCCATCGTGCCAGGCATCCACGAGAAGAGTCGCATGAGGCGGCTCGCACGCTTTCCGGGCGCTGAGGCGAGCATCGTGTTGATAACAACGATGCGGTCGACCCCTGCAGCTGACATTGATTCCTCAACCGCAGCCATGTTCGCGGAGAGCAACGCAGAGCGGTCGCGGCTCGTCGACGTTAGTCCCAAAACCGCGAGCACTGCATCCGCGCCGGAAAACGCTTCTGTAAGTGTGGCCCGATCGGCGAGAGACGTGACGACAGTAACGCGGGAACCGCTCGGCACATCGGTAATGCGCTCCGGCCGGGAGCGGACAATGGCAGTGAAACCGATGCCTTCTTCCCGGCAGACGTTGAGGGTGCCCTGACCGAGACCACCCGCCGCACCGATGACCGCCACATGATGGGGAAATCGTGGAGATAGGCAATCAGCAACTGATGTCATCATGGTTAGAGCGCTGTTTTGTGAGTGAATATCCCTGCGAGCGGTCGAACGGCGAACACCATCCAAATTAATCACTCGCGCCAATTCGGTGGTTGTGTTGGTGGCACATATTGTTCGCGATTGGATGCACTGGTATCAGTTGCCCAAGCGGAAGTGCCTGCGGTTTCAAGGGACGAGGGTGAGGGCAGGTTGCCGGCAGGCGCGTCCTTCCAAATGTAGAGGTACCAATAGATCGGCATGGCAATCAAATTTGCCATGAAGATGACTACTGCCCACAAAACCTTCTTATCCTTGTCAACTTGATCGTTCCTGAAAATATTTACCATATAGAAAACGGTCAGGCCCATAACCCACAACATCGTCAGAAGGTGAAGCGGAACAATTATGACGAAGAACATTGGTGGTCCCGATTCTTCTGACCCAGACTGCGGCATGAACATGAATGCTGAGAATATGAACACAAAGAAAAGGATCATGTAGACGAAGGGCCATAACGTCGCGAGGCCTAAGAGGATTTTGGTTGATTTTTTCATTGGGTAAGCATCACGTGACCTGTGGGT
>JBKPNP010000288.1:0-3272 GCA_046732775.1 Acidobacteriota bacterium | reverse complement strand
GTTCAGATCCGTTTGTGCTCGCAATTCGTTTCCGCGCGCGCTCGTCAATGCAGTCTGCCGCTCGAGCACGAGGAAAACGGTCGACTGTCCCGCGTCCAGCTTCCGCTGTTCGCTTTGATACTGTTGTTCGCTGGCGGCGCGAGCAATGCCTGCCGAGCGTAAACGCGCCTCCGCGCTACGAACTAATTGCAATGCGTTTCTGACGTCGACCTGAATGTTCTGTTCCAGTTGCTCACGTTGGGTCGCAATGCGTTGCCCTTCGACCAACGAACGGCCCAACTGCGCCTGCGCGGTTCGATTACGCAAGGGAAGATTAACTTGAACGCCTACGCGAAAATTGTTGTAGCGGTTGCTTAACAAATTTTGCAGCGACTGGTCATAGCCTCCGAGTAAGGTTGGCGGTATCGTCTGCTCCGGCAGATCCGGCAGAGTCGGGAAACCGGCATTCGCCAGAAGCTTATTAACGGCCTCGCGCACTTGCACGGACGAGGCACTGAAGGGATTCACTCCGCCACTGGGCGTACCGGCCAAACCAACGAGACCGTAACTGCCGACCAAATCCACCGCCGGCTTCGTCTGTTCGCGGAAATACTTTTGATCGATTTGATTAATCTCGCGCGCGGCGTTCGCCTGTTGCAATTCGGGCCGGTTTTCCAACGCCGCTTTCATCGCCTCGGGCAACGAAATAACAGGCGGCACGAGATCAACCGAATCGGTTGGAATAATTGAAAGGCGCCAAAGATCTGACTGGCGATTCGCGGCGATCAAGTTCTTCAAATTGTTTTCACTGCGCGAAACTTCTTCGAGAGAGCTGAACAGCGTTTGCTCGAAACCCGCCACCTGCGCTTCCGCGGCCACGACATCGATGGGCGCGAGCGCGCCTTCGTTCACCAGCCGCTGGTTATGCTCGAGCTGCGCCCGTGAATCGCGCACCGCGTCTCGCTGCACCTGCAAATTCCTTAACGCAAAAACCAAATCCCAGTAGGCGCGCTGGACGTTGGTGATCGTTTCAATCGCCCGCTGACGAAACTGCGCATCCGTCAACGACAGATTCTTTCGCGCAATCTCTATCTGCCGGCGATTGCTGTCGAATTTCAGTCCGCGCAAAAGCGGCTGCGTGTAACTGAAGGTCAGCGCAGTCGGATACTGCGGATTGAAGGTAGTAAACGGATTGTTTGACGTCAGTCTTATCGAAGAAAAGTCCAGACGATAATTGCCGCCAAGTTTCGGCGTTAAGCCTTCGAACCGCGCCGTGCCGGTGTAATCGCTTTGCGTGGTTACGCCATTCGGTCCGCCGCTCAAGAAATTCGAAATCGGACTCTTGATTCGTTCGTAATAAGAAGCGGAAGTGATGTGCGGATCGTAAGCGCCGCGCGCGGCGGTGAAATCAAACTCCGCAATTTTAACGTTATCGCGCGCGACTTCGATGTCCTTGTTGTTTTCCAACGCGAGCGCCAGCGCCTCGCGAATCGAGAGCGGCTTCTGCCGATCCATTTCAACGCCAACGCGCCCCAGCTCCGGTAACGGTTTCTGCGTCGGACGATAATCCGGAGCGATTGCAGGTACCGGCAATTCCTGGACGGACGGCGTAGGAGTTGCCGTCGGGGGCGGCGTTTCCGACTGGCCAACTGCGGTCAACGCGCTAAACAGCACGGACAATATCGCCGCTGCTGCCTTACCACCGAAGATTATCTTGATCTTTGTCATTGCTTTTACAAACCGCGCGATAACACTTCGCATTCTTAGTGCCTTGAAATCAAACTCAGCAGCGATGCGGTAGCGCTCGCGCCTTTGCGCCGCAGCGACGCGAATGTTCCGGTCACTCGCGAGCCGATCGCGCCCCAAACTTTGCTCCGTCCGAGATCGTCGAACAGCGAATAGAAAACGGGTACCGCCAACAGAGTCAGCAATAAACAGAGCGACTGGCCGCCGACCACCAGGACGCCGATCGAGCGGTTAGTGCCCGAACCGGGCCCACTCGAAATTGTTAACGGCAACATGCCTGCAACCAGCGCAATCGTGGTCATCAGAATCGGTCGCAGTCGATCCCGGTTCGCACGAATGATCGCTTCGAGGCGTTCCATGCCGCGCGAGCGCAGTTGATTGGTGTGATCGATTTGCAGAATTGCGTTCTTCTTCACCACGCCGAACAAAAGCAGCAACCCGAGACCGGAAAATATATTTACGGTTTGTCCGGTGATCAGCAGCGAAAGAATACCGAAGGGGATCGCCAGCGGCAGTGTCAGCAAAATTGTTATCGGGTGAATAAATGATTCGAACTGCGCGGCCAACACCATGTACATGAAGACGAACGACAGCACGAACGCCAGCATGAAGTAGTAACCCGCGCGACCGAGTTCTTTTGAACGTCCAGCCAGGCCGGTCGTATAGTTCTGATCGATGCCGACCTCTTTGGCAAACTGGTTCATCTTCGCGATCACCGCCGCCTGCGAGCCGCCGGGGCGAACGTTCCCCAACAACATCACCTGCCGCTGCCGGTTCAGTCGATCAATCGCGGAAGGCCCCGTGCCCTCCTCAACGCGAACTATGTTATCGAGACTGACCCAACCGATTTTTGACGACGACACAATCATCTGGTTCAGACCTTCAACGCTCGACCGCGATTGGCCTACGGCGCGGACGCGCACGTTGTACTGATCGGTGCCGGCATTGAACGTCGAGACCTTTTGCCCGGCGACGAGTGTGTTCAGCGCCTGCGCTACGTCAGCCACACGCACGCCGAGATCGGCGGCACGGCCGCGATCGATGACCACCCGCAGTTCTGGTTTACCGGTAACGAGGGACGAATCAGCATCGACCACGTCAGGAATCGTCTTCATTTTTGCGAGTAACGCGTCGGAATACTTCGTCAGCTTTTCGAGATCCGGTCCGCCAATGACGTACTGGATATCCGCGTTACGAAAGCCGCCGCCAGAGATCGCGGCCACCTGTTGCACGCTGGTTCGCAGCTGACCGGGAAATTCTTTTAGATACTTCCCGAGGATTTCGGAACGCGTGCGCACCATCAGATCGCTCTGCGAAACGCTGCGTTCCTCCAGCGGTTGCAGCTTTACGTAAATCGAGGCGACGTTCACCTGCTCCTGCTGGCCGCCGCCGATGGTTGTCAGCGTGTCGCTAACGCCGGGCAGTTTTCTTATGTCCGCCGAAATTCGCTCGGCCAGCGACGACGTGGAAGCGAGCGTTGAACCTTCCGGAGCGCGCACATTGATTTCAAACTGCGACTGGTCGTCCACCGGCAGGAAGTTTTTGCC
>JBKPNP010000287.1:0-1964 GCA_046732775.1 Acidobacteriota bacterium | reverse complement strand
ATTCTCGACTGCACGAGATTGGCGCTTTGTTCTGCGTTATGGCGATGCATCTGGTTCCTATGTAACACAGACTAATGGCCCATATGTTACTGAGGTTGCTGGTACATGGACTTATGTTTCGTTGCTGGATCAAACAGTCCCATCTGGAGTTGAAACAGTCTACGCACAGGTCGAAACATCAACGACACCGGCCAGTGGTGAAATCCACTACGTCGATGATGCGTCGATAAGAGTCGGCACGAGGCCAGCAGCATACTACCCGCTGTCTGAAGCATCGGGCAGTGTAAGTGCAGCCAATATTGGTCCGACTTCGCAGGGGCCGCTGCTTGTTACGACGTACACAGGCGATGGAGATATTGATTTTGGCTCGGGAACTGGGCCAGGCACTGATGAGCTTTCCGCTCCACAATTTCTGCCAACGTCTCCCACCAATGGCGGTAAGTATCTCGGTGGCGAGTTCTACAATCCTCCTGGTGGCGTCACCGGGCTCACGCTTGAAGCCTTCATGCGTGCAAAGCGCACTACAAATACTCGCGATATTGTTGCCGCAGAAACGAGCTTTGGCCGTCGAGCTGAGCTGTCAATCAACAGCGACGGTACGCTACATGGGTTTACGACTGGCACTAACGCCACTGCGAACTATCACCTATTCAGCTCAAACCTTGTAAACGACGGCTCGACTCACCATGTTGCTTTGACCGAGCACATTCGTGGATCAACTGTTACTGCACGGCTGTTCATGGATGCGCAGCAAGTCGCTACCACAACCTACACCGACACCGCGATTGAGCAGTACAAAAACATCTACATCGGTGGTGAACCTGTAGGCGGTCAGCTTTTCGAAGGCACCATCAGCCACGTCGCGGTTCATTCAACGGCACTCGGGGCCTCCAGGATCACACAACATGCTCGCGCTGGCATCATGCCAGGGCTTGTCGAACGCACAGATCAACGCATTGATCGAATAGCAGATTGGATCGGCATCCCCGTGGCTGATCGCGTTCTTGACTTTGGTGATGTGCTTGTAGGCTGGCAAGGCACAAGCGGCCAGCAGCCAGTTGCCTCAATGCAAGAAGCTGCTGAAACAGAGAGCCCTGGATCGGCACTGTTTTTCTCGGGTGACAGCAAGCTCACATTCCATTCTCAATCTCGACGTGCAAATGCATCGGTTTTCCTGACATTAGATGCAACCGATGCTGCACAGATCGGGACCGAGCTTGAGTTTCCCGGAGACGACTTCGGACTATTCAACGATGTAACTGTGGAGCGCCCAAGAGAAGGTCAAGCTCGTTGGCTGAATCAGGCATCCATTGATGCGTACGGACTGTATCGAACATCGATAAGCGGAATTCATGCCAACGATACCGACGCACTCGCCACAGCTCAATGGATTGCCGAAAACTATGGCCAGCCAAAAGACCGCGTTCCTAACATTGTTTGCGACCTTTACGTTTTGGCGACTCGTACCGGAGGATCTTGGGCAACGCTTGTGACGACGATCCTTCAAACAGAAATTTCCAAGAAAGTTCGACTAATAAATCTACCCGCACAGGCTCCAGTCACGACGCTGGACGGATTTGTTGAAGGGACAGTCGAAACTATTGGCGTCGCAACCTGGACGATTGAGTTCCTGTGTTCGCCGGCAGATTTTGGAAATGTGTGGCAGCTAGGAATCAGTGGGTTTTCTGAGCTTGGCTTGACAACGATCCTCGGGCTATAGGAGCAACAATGAAAAAAGGTGAAGATATTTATCGAAGGCCAGGCCGGCGCGACGATGCAGCAGCAGTTATCGACATGATCATTGAGGCTGGCGGCGTGATTAATGAGCCCGACTCTGAAACCCCAGAGACGACAACACCGGTCTATGCATTTCTCGATCATGGTCGCTGGCTTGGGGAGTGTGGGCTGTGGGACGATAGCCGAGCACGGACCTGCAAAAATGCGCAGTTCGTTGATACTGATGA
>JBKPNP010000286.1:0-6794 GCA_046732775.1 Acidobacteriota bacterium | reverse complement strand
TAGCTGTCGAACGAAATAATTGGTCAGTTTCAGAAGCTGGCAAATCTGCCTTTGAAACTTACAACGATCCTTACCAACTCATGAACGCCGCCGCGAAGCAATCGACGCAGGGCTGGCTTGCGACTCAGTTTCCAGGTGCGTACTCATCCGCCGGCAAAGCCAAGGACCAACTCACCTCAGAAGTCAGAACGATCCGACGAGTTGGCGTTTCGCGTTTGTTCAAAGAAACCTTAGGCAAGCCCGACCGGTGGCAGGATGTCTTGCCGGTCCAGTCACCGCGCACGATCGAAGTCAAACGGCCTGATCTAACGACGAACGACGAAATCCTCACGCACCTCGACGCAGCCGGCGCAAATTATGGCGAAGGCTCGCATGCGATTTACTTGTCGCCTAAAGCGCTGGCGCTCACCGCGTTCAAAGCGATCTCGAACGACTATCCGTCCGATGCCGGTCTGAAAATCATGAAGAGCATCGGCGGCGTCGATGAGAGCAGCTACCTCGCGGGCCGCGCTAAGGGTGACAGTGCAATCCAACTCGGAATGGTGCATTCGCACCGTCACCTTTCTCTGGTTGCAAATCTTCTGCACGCGAAAGGTGTCGGACCAAGACTCTACGATCTGATTAATTTGCAGTTGGGCGATCAAGTGCGAACCGCCTACGTTGTTCAAGACGTTGGCTCAACGGCACCGACGATGTCTCAATGTGAAGCCGGCATTCAAAAGCTTCGCGAACTCGACGCCCAGGGAATCATCAAGATCATTCTTCCCGATGGCTTTGATGATCCGGAATTTGAATGCCCAGGTTGTTGTAACAACGTGCTTGTCGATCATGAAGGCGCGTTCAAGTACATCGACTTCCAAAACTTTCTCCTCGGCGACTACGAAAGATTTCTGACGGAACTCGCGGTGTCTGCCGCCGAACAAACTCACTTCGGCGACACCAGCGCTTTACGCGGTGGCCGCTACCTCTATCAAACTGTGCCGGGGCTGAAGCTGCCGGCTAAACGCAACGTCGCTAATCGCATGAAAACACTTTCGGCGTTGCTTGCCGAAGCCGGTGTTTCTGTGGCTGAGAAACTGGTGCTCGACGTTGGCTGCAACATTGGCATGATGATGTCGCAGTATCTCAATTTGGGTGCGAAGTGGTGCCACGGTTGGGATCGTGCAGCCACGACAGTCCACACCGAACAATTACTGCTCGCGCTCGGTTGCACGCGGTTTTCGACTACCGGAACAGACATCACGCGTTCGCGCGCACTCGTAAACGATTTGCCTAAACACGCCGTCGCCGCAGTTGACGGTTGCGTCATTTCCTATTTGGCCGTGCGCGGCCATCTCGGCTGGCTCGATTGCATCGGTGAAATTCCCTGGTCGTTCATGATTTACGAAGGGCACGAGGGTGAAACTGCACAAGACTTCGAAAGCTATCTGGCTGAACTAACCAACCTGACAAACTTCGAGCTCGGGCCCACCAGCACCTACATCGACGGCGACAGCGAAGAGCGTATGGTCGCACTTTTGTTGCGCGAACAATGAACCCAGGAAACATGAAATTGTCTCAAACAACTCTAACCGCAGAAGCGATAGCTTCCGATCGCAGTTCATCTGACCAGTTCTTCAAAACTGATCATTTGATGGACACGATCGGTGGTCGCACCGCACGCGGTGGCGTTGTCACCATGGCCTCACATGGAATCAAGTTCGCGGTCAGTATTTTGGCAACCGCAGTTATGGCCCGGCTGTTAAGTCCGCAGGATTACGGCCTGATCGGTATGGTCGCGGTAGCAACGAACTTTATCGTGATGTTCAAAGACCTCGGCCTCTCCCTCGCGACAGTGCAGAAGAAAGAAATCAGCGCCAAACAGATCAGCACGCTGTTTTGGATCAACTTAAGCTTGAGTGTAGTCACTATGCTTTTGTTGGCTGCGCTCGCCCCGGCGGTTTCGTGGTTCTATGGCGATTCACGCCTGACGCTGATCACTATCGTCAGCGCCTCGGGTTTTGTTATTGGCGGATTGACCGTGCAGCACGAAGCGTTGTTGAAACGGCAAATGCGGTTCATGGCACTCAGTGCGATCGCGCTCGTCTCCATGATCGTTGGTTATGTCGCGGGGATTGCCTTTGCCTGGTATGGCTTTGGTTTTTGGTCGCTCGTTTACAGCCAGCTGTCGCTGCTTGCGACAAACGCTATCTTGGTTTGGATCACTTGCGGCTGGCGACCTGACTTACCGAGTCGGAACTCCGGCGTGCGGTCGATGTTGAGTTTTGGCGGCAATATTACCGGTTACGGCACCGTCAATTATTTCTCAAAAAACGCCGACAACTTATTGATCGGGAAGTTCTGGGGTGCCCAACCACTCGGGCTTTACAACAAAGCGGCGCAACTTGTCGGTTTGCCGACGGATCAGATCCATGAACCGGTGATGGCAGTTGCAGTCCCTGCGCTTAGCCGGCTCGCCGACTCGCCGGAGCGTTACCGAAAAGCTTACCTGCGCATCATGGAAAAAGTTTTGATGCTGGTGATGCCCGCGGTAGCGCTGCTCATCGTTTCTTCGGACTGGCTCATTTCGATCGTTCTTGGGGCGCAATGGCGAGACGCGGGCGCCATCCTCCTCTTCATGAGTCTCGCGGGTTTGTTTCAACCGATTATGAATACGGCCGGTTCACTTTTGGTTACGCAAGGGCGTGGCCGACACTTGCTCTACTGGTCACTCATCAGCGCGCCGCTTTCATTGCTCTCGATTGCCGCCGGTCTCCCGTGGGGCGCTGTCGGCGTTGCGGCTTCATACTCGTTAACGCGAGTGCTTGTCACTAACCCGCTCATGTATTGGTTCGTTGGCCGCACTGGCCCGGTTCGGACGATAGACTTTTACAAACTAGTCGCGCCTTTCACACTCGCAGCAATCGCGGGAATAGCCGCCTGTCTCGCCTTCCGTCGATTCACCAATGTGGGCAACCCGGTATGGGGAATCCTCGTTTGTTTCAGTTTGATTGCTGCCGCCAATCTGATTGTTCTCTCGTTAACGCACTCCGGTAGATCAGCCCTGCGCGACATCCGAGACTCCCTCTTGCTGCTCCGCCCGGCAAGTTCAAAACGGGCTCTGCAGACTCAATAACTTCACTCATCAACGATATGTGCGGCATAACTGGATTCATCGATTACTGGAGCACGAGCGACGCTGACGCGCGCGCAGCGACGCTCGACGCAATGTGCCGCGTGATCAGGCACCGGGGCCCCGACGACCAAGGGGTGATGGTTGAACCTGGTATTGCACTCGGCATGCGTCGGCTTTCAATCATCGATCTCGCCGGCGGTCATCAACCAATTACGAATGAAGACGCGACCGTCACGATAGTTTTCAACGGTGAGATTTATAACTATCGAGAGCTACAGGTGACGCTCGAGGCACGCGGTCATAAGTTCAAAACGAACTCCGACACTGAAACTGTAGTCCACGCCTATGAAGAATTTGGCGCAGCGTGTGTTGACCAACTGCGCGGGATGTTCGCGTTCGCCATTTGGGACGACCGGGAAAAGAAACTGTTCGTGGCCCGTGATCGCGTGGGTAAAAAGCCGCTTTACTACTCCATCACGCGCTCGGGCACACTCGTTTTTGGTTCGGAGTTGAAGTCGCTGCTGGAGCACCCGGAAGTTGAGCGCGAGGTTAACCCGCGTGCGCTGGATGTATATTTCTCATTGGGCTACGTGCCCGATCCCATCACGATCTTCGAGAACGTCGAGAAACTGCCGCCTGGCCATCACTTAACTTTCAAGGACCGACGCTTGTCTGTGGAGCGTTACTGGGATTTCCCTTACGACACAATCAGCAACCGGAACGGCCACTCAGCCTCCGACTACCTCGAGGAGCTCCGTTCGCTTTTGCATGAGGCGGTGAAACTGCGGCTCGTGTCTGACGTGCCGCTGGGCGCGTTCTTATCAGGGGGAGTCGATTCGAGCACCGTAGTTGGTTTGATGGCCGGTCAAATGTCGCAACCGGTCAAAACGTTTTCGATTGGGTTCAATGAGGACAGTTACGATGAACTCAAATATGCGCGACTGACGGCAAAAAAGTTCGGCACTGATCATCACGAGTTCCTGGTCACGCCTGACATTTGTGAGGTCGTCGATCAGCTGGCGTGGCATTTCGATGAACCCTTCGCTGACTCCTCCGCTATTCCAACTTACGTTGTTTCCAAGTTGGCGCGCGAACACGTCAAGGTTGTGTTGACGGGCGACGGCGGCGACGAGTTGTTTGCTGGTTACACGCGGTATCTTACCGAGCAGCGTCGCAGCAAATTTGATCTGGTTCCTCGTTTGGTGAAAGAGGGGCTAATGGATCCGCTCAGTCGCGGCCTCCCTCATGGCGCCTGGGGACGGAATTACCTGCACAACGTTTCCCTTGATCCAATCGGTCGCTATCTCGACAACGTCTCCGTTTTCACCGGCCTCAACAAAACCTCTCTCTACACCTCGGACTTCAGCGATCACCTGCGTGATTCGAGTCACTTGAGTTCGTACTTTCTCGAGCTCAGCCGGAACGTGAAAACAAACGCACCGCTTGATTCACTGCTTTATATCGACAGCAAGACGTATCTGCCCGGCGACATTCTTACAAAAGTGGATCGCATGAGCATGGCCGTTTCGCTCGAGGCGCGTGTGCCGCTGCTCGACCACAAGCTGATTGAGTTTGTTACGCGTATTCCGGCATCGATGAAACTAGCTGGGAACGAAACGAAGCATCTTTTCAAGAAAGCGATCGCCGATCTGGTGCCGGCTGAGATTATCAACCGTCCCAAACAAGGCTTCGGAGTTCCCATCCAAACCTGGATCAATCAACAACTCCGCGAGCGAATTCGCGAAACACTCGGCGATCCCCGCACGCTTGAACGCGGCTACGTCTCGCGTCGTCACGTTCAGGTTCTGCTCGATGAGCATGAACGCGGACGCCGCGACCATGCGATGGCGCTGTGGTCTCTGCTGATGCTGGAACTCTGGCATCGCCAGTATGTCGACAAACACTCGCCTGCAACCGTTCACGCTTAACGCAAACAAACGTGAAACCACGAATCCTCCAACTGATAGACAGCTTCGATGAAGGCGGCTCAGAGCGGCAGGCTATTGATCTGACGCGGCGACTTTATGAGAGCGGAAACTTCGAGGTTCATCTCGCGTCGCTGAAAGCTGAAGGCGTGCTGCGGTCGCGGATTGAAGATTTAGACTTGGGCGCGATTCCCAGCTTCCCATTGAATAGCTTTTACGGACCTAACGCGCTCGCCCAGGTATCGAAATTTGTTAAGCATTTGCGGAAGTCAAAGATCGACATTGTGCACACCCACGACTTTTACACGAACGTCTTTGGGATGGCGGCAAGTTTTTTAGCGGGTGTACGGGTACGAATTGCATCGCGTCGCGAAACCACCGGCATGCGCACGACGAGGCAACTACAACTGCAAAAGGCTGCCTACAAACTTGCCCATCAAATCGTCGCCAATTCCGAATCCGTCAAAAGCAAGCTCATGGAAGAGGGTATTACAGCTGACCGCATCAGCGTGATCTACAACGGCCTGGACACCAATCGCGTTGTCCCTATCCAAGGGACCGCGCGCGCGGAAAATTTGAAAAACCTTGGCCTGCCCGAAGCGAGTGTCGATCAGCGGTTCGTGGCGATCATCGCAAACATGAGACACGACGTGAAGGACTACCCGATGTTCTTGCGTGCGGCTCGATCAGTCGCGAACTCGATACCCGACGCGGCATTTTTGTTGGCCGGAGAGGGTCAGCTTCAGCAGTCGTTTCGCGAGCTGGCCACGGAATTACGTATTGCCGATCGAACGTTTTTTCTCGGCCGGTGTGAGCAAATTGCCGAACTGCTCAGCGTGGCCAACGTCTGCGTTCTGTCCTCAAAAGCCGAAGGGTTTTCGAATTCAATTCTCGAATACATGGCTGCGGGCAAACCAGTTGTCGTTACAGATGTCGGAGGCGCGAGAGAAGTGGTTATTGAAAACGAGACGGGATACATCGTTCCGTCCGGCGCTGATGAGGTGATGACTGAGCGAATTGTCTCACTGCTGAATGACCCGCAAAAAGCGCGGGCGATGGGTGAAAAGGGAAGACGTGTCGTAGAACAAAAATTTTCATCGGAGGAACTGGTCCGAAATACCGAAGCTTTGTATCACCGGTTGCTGAAAGAGCGGGGGCAAGCCCACCTTCCTGACCCCGAGCTTATGGAGTTGAACTTCAATTCTCCATCGAAAGGTCTTCAATGAATCCTCATCGAAAAGTTTTTAATGATCGCCCTCATTGCTCAAGGTGTATCAGCTCTCAGGTTAGGAAGGCGGGCTTGCCCCCGCTCGTAAATTGCCACACATGATGACAACTCAGATACACAACCCGCAGCGAGTTCTCGTGGTGGCCCCCTCTCTCGACATCCTGGGCGGCCAGGCCGTACAGGCCGCACGACTGATCGCGCGTTTACGTGAGTTGGACGCTTTCGAGATCGGCTTCTTACCGATCAATCCGCGACTGCCGGGTGTCTTGCGAAGACTTCAGGCGATTAAATATTTGCGCACTGTCGTAACCTCGCTCCTGTACCTCGTTAAATTGTTTGTGCAGATTCCGAAGTATGACGTGATCCACGTCTTTTCTGCGTCTTACCTTTCGTTTGTGCTCGCGCCCACTCCCGCCATACTGATCGCAAGGCTGTTTGGCAAAAGAATTTTACTCAACTACCACAGCGGCGAGGCTGAAGATCACCTGAGACGTTGGCCGAGTGCAATTTTAGCCATCCGTCTGGC
>JBKPNP010000285.1:0-8296 GCA_046732775.1 Acidobacteriota bacterium | reverse complement strand
GTACTATTGTTTCCGAAGAATTTGACGTCGCCGAAATGAGGACAAAGGACTAGTTTCGAACGAAGCCCAACAAAGCCTTGCAGCTGACGGCGCGATAGCATCTTTCTCAAGTAATCTTGTCCTCTTCTAGTTGAAAGCTGACCGCGCGCCGCAACTGAAGGCCGGCGTTATGCGGCCACCTCCTTGGTCAGTTGAGAAATTCTTATGATCGACAGAGCTGGAAGAAGCAGGCTAGCTGAATCGCTGCGCCATCTGGCGAGCGGCCAGATCACGAACGACCAGTTTGAAGATGCTGCTTGGATTGATTCAGATGATGCCGTCATTGATGCCGTCAAATGGCAGGCTTGGATGCTTTACAGCGACCTGCATGAGCACAAGCTTACGGGTTCTGATGCTGTTTCGAAATCTGATAGGCGGGTTGTCGCCCGATTCATCCTGTTCCTGCATTCAGACCTTGAGTATGAATGGCCACGCCATCCTTTGTGGGGCATTACACGCCTGCTGAGCAATGTGCTGAGTTTGGGCATCATTCCTCGTTATGTTGATAATAAATGGAAGGCTTGGGGCGATTTTGATGCGTGGCCGTTCGTCAGGCAGGCAGATTATGAAGAAGCTCTTAACAATCCTAAATTATTGCGAGGACGCGGCGCATAACAACGGCATCCACCCGACGCCCCACCACGGAGTCTCTCATGCACGTTGAAAGTGGGCGCGGGTGATGCCGGGCCTTATGCCGTCAGTAGAATCTATGCCGTTCTTTTCAGTTGGCTATCAGGACAAAGAGCGCGTTGAAGTGACTCTACTTGGTCCTCCCGCCGATCCCAAATCGGAAGGATATGATTCGATTAAGGCTTTGGTGCAAGTTGATGTCGGCGCGTTCAAAGGCGAACTTGAAATACCATCTCGGAAATTGATGAAGCGTTGTTTGAGTTGTTCCCCGACGGCATAACAAAGCCTTGCAGCTGACGGCGCGTTAGCATGTTTCTCAAGTAGTCTTGTTCCTTCGGATTGAATGCTGATCGCGCGCCGCAGCTGAAGGCCAGCGTTGGGCGGCTGCCGTTAAATCAAAGTTAGCTGCTAAAAGAGCCACGAAAACATGGAGTACTTATGAAACGTTATTTAATTGCGTCAGTTTTAGTCATTCTTGTCCTTGTTAGCATTCAAACACTCTCTAGACAACGGCTACGGCCAGCGGCAAGCGAAAAGAGCGGTGGCATGGCCGGCATTCAAACACAGCTTAAACAATGGCAGCCTTCAGATGGACATACACAAATTCCTATTTGGGCAGGCACGCCACCAGATTCAGATAACCAGACAAAATCGGAATCTGCAACTATCACTTCAGGTAAAGATATGGTTGCCGGAAAACCGTATACTTGGGTTGAAAACGTTACCCACCCAACACTAACCCTTTACTCTCCAAAAACTAGTAACACCGGAGCCGCTATTGTTGTTTTCCCCGGTGGTGGCTATAAAGGGCTGGCGATTGACCTCGAAGGCAGTGAGGTTTGTGATTGGCTTACTGCGCGCGGCATAACATGTGTCCTCTTAAAATATCGCGTTCCAGATTCCGGGCCGCATCATGATGACAAGTGCGATTGTAGGGCTGACGCCAAAGCTCCGACGGCGTTAGAGGATGCTCAGAGAACATTAGGTTTAGTGCGTCATCATGCTGCCGAATGGCACATAGATCCTCACAAAATTGGAGTAATCGGATTTTCTGCAGGAGGTCATATGGTTGCCGATATAAGCACTCATTGGGGGAAACGACTCTATCCAACTATTGACGACGCAGATAAAGAAAGCTGCCGCCCGGACTTTGCCGCAGCCATCTACCCTGGACACATGCTGGAAAAGACCACGAAAGAGTTTGAGCTCAATCCAACCCTTCCAGTTGCAAAAGAGACACCTCCGACATTCCTGCTGCAATCAGTCAAAGACCCGGTGGATGATGTGCAAAATTCGCTTGTTTATTTTATCGCGCTCAAAAAAGCTGGTGTCTCGGTAGAGATGCACCTCTACGCGGAAGGTGGACATGCATTTGGGTTCAGGCGTACCCAGATGGCTATCACAGAATGGCCGCAGCTATTGGAGGCTTGGATGCATTCCATTCAAATATTACCTGCTAAGACATAATGAATGCGGTTCGTTCCATTTATGCGGCGCCCAACAAGTCATTCGACACGAACGCTCGATTGCGTGCTTCTCATGCTCTTTTGCTTCTTTCGTGTTGAATGCCTTTCCCTCGCGCCGGTCAGTTCAGGTTGGGCGGCTGACACTATGATTGGAGCAATAAGAAAATATGACATGAGTTAACGCTCAGAACTTTAGTTCAAGATCGTTCGTCTGCGGCTTTTGTGGCAATCTAATCGCGTCGAGCCTGGGCTATCGAAATGACAAAGCTTCAAGTTACAAGATATTTATGTGTTCGCATTGCGTTAAGCCCACGTTCTTTGAAGGTGATCACCAATTTCCTGGAGTGGCCCCAGGCAACTCCGTAGCTCACCTCCCTGTAGACACTGAAGCCTTGTACAGTGAGGCTCGCAACTGGGTCGCCGCTTCGTGTTACACAGCGGCCGTTTTGGTATGTCGTAAACTACTCATGAACATCGCAGTCGCTCAAGGCGCAACTGCCGGTTAAGCCTTTGTGAAGTATGTGGGATATCTCGCAGCGCAAGGTTATGTTTCCCCAAATGGCCGAGGTTGGGTGGACCATACGCAAGAAGGGCAACGAAGCAAATCATGAGATCGCATTGATGTCCAAGACTGATGCGGATGAATTGGTTTATTTATTGAGATGCTCTTGAAGTTCATGTACGAGTTTCCAAACAAAATACCTACGCCAACGCCCTGACCGCCGCCCAACAAGCCTTGCAGCTGACGGCGCGATAGCATGTTTCTCAAGTAGCCTTTTCCCTTCAGCTTGGAGGCTAATCGCGCGCCGCAGCGGAAGAAAGGCGTTATACGGTCGGTTGCATATGAATGAAATGAGATATCAACGGCCCATCCTGCTGCCTCTATGTCTGGTCACCTCGATGGTCCTGGTGGCGTTGTTCTACCCGGCCAGCCCGGCCTCTTCGCAGTCGCCGAATGACAACTTAAATGCGAACCTCGGACGCGCGAGTCAACGGCGGGTCGAGCCCTCGCCCACACCGACGCCCACCCCCGAGTCATCAACTGACGTCGTCAAGGTCGATGTCGATCTCGTCAAAATCGATGCGCTGGTGCTGCAGAAAAACACTGCGCGCATCGTCGGCGGTTTGAAGAACGAAGATTTTCTGCTTTACGAAGATGGGATCAAACAGCAGATCACACACTTCAGCCAGGATGAGCTGCCGCTCTCTGTGTTGATAGCCATCGATCGGGGGCCGGCGTGTCCGCATCCCATCGATGTCTGGAGCTACGAAGCACACCGCGCCGCCCGTGAAGCAATCGATCGTCTCAAACTTGTCGATGAGATCGCAGTGATGGCCTTCACCGACACCACTAAGCTGATTCAGCCGTTCACCCGCAACCGCATACAGATCGAGAAAGCCCTCAACAACATTCCCCCGCCGAGGAAAACTACCAACGTCGCACATTGCTTCAACATCATGTTTGCCGACGCGGCTGAGCACATGTTCAAGGCAAGCAATCCCGCCGGGCGTCGAGTCATAATTGTGATTACATCCATGACGCGTCTTTTCGATTGCACGAATGCTCCTTCCGGTAAAGCAGCCACTACTGCGATTTACGAATCAGGCGCCGTCGTTTGCGCGATCATTCCCAAGGTACTGATCCAACGTATCGAAAATGTCCTCCAGACCACCTCCACCCGCGTGAACAAAGTTGTCGCTGCCCGCTATATGGACCTGGAAAATTTGGCGAACGAAACCGGCGGTGAAGTCCTTGGGGATAAACCTGAAAAGCTCGGCACGACTTTTCAGACCATGATCGACCACCTGCGGAGCCGCTACAACCTGGCGTTTGTCTCTACGAACAAGACGCGGGATGGCACGACGCGTAAATTGAAACTCGACATCGATCCCGCGCGCCAGAAATCGCAAGGCAAATTGGTTATCAAAGCCCGGCGGAGTTACATTGCGCCGCGAAGTTGATATTTGGCATGGCTTTCGGATCTCGTGCCAAGTGAACGCCGTCCTATGCAGAGTTTGCAGAAACTAAATCGTCAACTTGCGGTCCATCGGGAACGGCTAATAACCGAGGTGGGACTTACGGCGGACGAATCTGCGAAGGTCGCAACGCTGGTAGCCACTGATATTAGCTTTCTGTCTGCAAAGCTGAAATCTCAAATCAAGACGGTATCTCCAGTCTCAATTGCCGCTCGCCTAGATGAACTTATTGTTTTCCAGGCTTGGATGGATATGGCGCGTTCGTTTCCTAAACATCCGATAAATCTTCGCGCACAGCTCCTTGTGCAAAACTACGTCTGTTTCGTATACCTCAAAGATGCGTGTTTCGAGGTTATCTCAAAACATGCGGCACGGAAATCTGTTGCAGCTCGCTGTGCCAGCCATCTCTCGCGTGGCGCGGTGCGTGATTTCCGCAACGCGTTTTCGCACGCTAACTGGCAATACAATTCAACGTACACGGGGCTTGAATGCTGGGTACGTAAAAACCCTCGCAGTCGATCGGGGTCGCTGAGGCATTTTGTTGTGTCGCAGAACGATCTTACTTTCTGGCAGGCGCTTTCTCGTGCGGTGGGCTACGCTACGTACCTGCAACTCGCCCCGACAACAAAGCCTCGCAGCTAAGGGCGCGATCGCATGCTCTCAAGAACCCTTGCCCTTCATCCTTGAAGGCGGATATGCAATTGCGATCATGGTCGCTGCTTTCCGCTGGTTAGAATTAGCGCGCGGCCTAACAACGGCATGCGCCCCGAGCCGCGACACACACGTCGTCTCGTACAATCAGGGCCCGGCGGGCGGGGGATGGCGGGCGTCGGTGCTTACTCTACTGAAAAAGTTCTATGGTAAATTGCCAGCCATCGTGAGTGCTGCAAAACAAGACCTCGAATCGTTGTTAAGCAAGTTGCTCGCTTGAGGGTATTCAGTAGCATCTCTTTGGAATCGAGAAAGTGCAAAATGGATTAGAGGCTGCGGATTCTCAAGGAACAGTGCTCCGAGGAAGCGGTTGAGCGACGGTTAGGAAAATGGCTTACTGTGTAGCCTGGTCGCTACCGAGCGGTCGCAGATCTCGAAGCTATAGCTCAGTACATTGCCACTGACTCTGCCTAGCTGCCGCACCGCTGAAGCCAAGCGTTGACCGGCACGTACAATGAAACCATCCGTAGTCATCAGTCTTCTGTAATTTGGTACTTGATGAGGAGGCCTATGTCACGGTTTGTCGAACAAGATACTACGCATATAACGCGCCGAGATTTTCTCTCGAGCGCAGCGCTGTTGGCGACGTATTGTGCCTTGAGTTGCGACCTCGAAGCACAGCAACCCAACGCTGCTTACGGAGTACCGCCAGTACAGGCTCTGGATGACAAGAATGTGATTCAGGGAAGGGTTACCTTCAAAAGCGGAACGGAAGACCTCGATGCCTATCTGGCCAGGCCGAACAAGAAAGGCAGATTTCCTATAGTCGTCATAGTTGCCGGAAACCCTCCCTACGAAGATTACGTTCGGAATATGACTGCTATGTTCGCGCAGATTGGTTTTGTTGGGATCGCGCCGAACATCTACTCAGCACAAAAGGACGCGAGGACGCTCAAGGAGCTACGACAAATCCTGGCGGAGAAAATTACCGACGAAGAAATTTTTAAGGACATTCGGTCGTCAATTAGTTATGCGACAGAGCAGGGTTTTGGAAAAACTAATCACGTAGCTGTGACCGGATTTTGTTTCGGCGGTAGATGTGCGCTCATGTTCGCGGCGACCTATCCAAATGAGGTCCGCGCGGTGGTGCCTTTCTATGGCAATCTCAAGACGCCTGCGTTTGCAGGCCGAACATTGGATCCCGTCGATGTCGTGGCACGCATAAGGGTGCCCGTCCTGGGTCATTATGCGGAAACCGATCCAGAGATTCCGCCCGCCCAGCTAAAAGATTTTGAAGCCTCGGCGAAGAAGAATAATAGCCACACCCAGATATTTACCTATGCCGGTGCACGTCACGGTTTTTTTGCGTACACCCAGGCGACTTACAACGCAGACGTATCGAAAATCGCGTGGGAGCGGACAGTGGTATTTCTCAAGAAATATTTGGGTCACTGACGGCCGCTCATTTGAGAGCGCATGCGAGCCGCCCAACAAATCGTTGGACGCGAGCCACGGTGCATCGGAATGTTTCGCATCATGATTGGCCCGTCCCGGCGTGTCGGGATTCAATAAAGCCGGGCGGCGCGTTAACCCAACCGTTTGATGTCCTCCGAGCGGCGGGAGCGTGAACCGTAAGGATGAGGGTTGAAGGCGGAACGATAGATTAACTGAACCCCGGACCTCGGGTCACTTCTATACAACAAAAGGTGATCGTAATGAGTATTGCGGAAGTCGAAATCGATGACGCGGTTGTCGTTATCAATATTCATCAGCAATTCCCATTTGCTCAAAACGCGGCGGAGCTGCGTGAATGCACGCGCGGGCTTTGGCGACTCGATCCAAAACGGGCCGAAAGGGCGAAGTATCTGTTCGGCGTCTACCAGGGCGTCATCAAAGAAGTCTATGAGATCGATCGATGCGTTCCCGCCAGAAAAGAAACCAAAGAATACTGGCGAAAAAGGCTCCTTTCGCAAGGCAAAGATATTTCGCCGTCGATCAATGACGACCGTTGCGAGTTTGATGTGCACGTCGCTCCGGAAAACATACGAAGTAAGTACGTAAACAAACGCATGCCGGTGCGGCTTAACCAAAATCCTGTCCGTTATTTCAATTGTTAATTACACGTGCCGCCGAACAAGCGCTTGCAGCTGACGGCCGGATAGCGTGCTTCTCAAGTAACCTCGTTTCCTTCCGTTGAATGGAAATTCGCGCACGCAGCTAATGATAAGCGTAGCCGTCACAAGTCGCTTCACCCGAATGGTGCAGGGAGTTCGTTTTTTAGAGGCACGTCAAGTCCAGGCATTTACATCCATCGCTTGCCTTGCGAGCATGAAGATTGAAGAAAGATAATTCCAGTAACAGCGAGCTTAACAAGCCTTGCAGCTGACGGCGCGATCGCTGCTTCTCAGATAACCTTCAGTTGGATACAGATCGCGCGCCGCGGCCGCAGGCAGGCGTTAGGCGTGGGACACAAGAAATAATGCCATTCACGCTTGCACATCCGGCGGCGGTCATTCCTCTGAGAAGATTCCTTCCCGTCTCGGCCCTCGTTGTGGGCAGCCTGGCGCCGGATTTCGAATACCTCTTCCGTTTAGCTGCGGTGAGTCACTTCAGTCACACGTTGCTCGGGATACTCTATTTCTGCATACCGGTGGGACTGGTCATCCTTTGGCTCTTTCACTCCGTCGTCAAGTGTCCCGTGCTCCTTCTGCTGCCGAACTTCATGCGCCGGCGGCTTGAGCCTTGCCCCTCCACATTTTCATTCTTACCGCTGGGCCGCCTGTCGGTGATTCTGCTCGCCTTAGCCGTTGGCGCGTTCTCGCACATTGCGTGGGATGCGTTCACACACGAATCTGGCTGGGCGGTAGTTAGATTGCCAGTGATGCGGGCGCACCTTTTTGATCTCGCTGGACGTGAGGTGAGACTTTATAAGCTGCTCCAGCATGGCAGCACCTTGGCTGGATTGTCGCTTCTCGCCTATTGGTCATGGAAGCAGCCTCGGAGCGAAACAGGAATGACGGTGGGCGAAGGATCACCGTTACCTGATCGCATGAGGCGCCAGATTCTCTTAGCCTTACTCCTCGCGACCGGTATTGTCGGCGCAGGTGTGGGCCTGTGGTCTGCGTCACAGCGCAGCGGATTCAGAGCCTTGCAGGTATTTGTGGTGCAGTCTGCCCTCGGAGGGATGGCTGCTTGTGCCGTTTGCGTGTTGTTGTTCAGCCTCCTATATAGAGCACGCGACCACGCCTAAGAACGGCATTCACTCGACGGCCGACACGCTGCTTGCAGCAAGCGAATGGATGTATGTCGAACACAAAAAGGTCAAGGGTTGGGCCGCTCCCGGTACGCTCTGCTCTAATCCGCTGAGGACGTGTAGTTAGGAGAGGTTTTTCTTGCGAGAGGCGCATTCGCAGACGGCAGGCGGCGACGCGCAACTCAACTTGTCAGGTGACGTAGGCAATCATGAAGAGCAGGTTGGGTTTTCTTTCTTCAACGGATTGAGACGACGCGATTCCGCGTCGCAAAAAGAGTTT